>JBJEVA010000001.1:0-1941 GCA_051884115.1 Candidatus Coproplasma sp.
ATTTGTTTGATTCTTTTTTATCCAAGTGTTGCACTTAGTTTGACAATTCACCATATAATTTCAAAATGCTTTAATGCTTGTTTGATTGCTTCGACCATTTTAGGGGTTGGATGAGGATGTTTTAATTCTTCGACGGCGTTGGGAGCATCGTACATAGGCAAGCCTAAATCACGCTTCACTTCCGCAATGTAAGCAGTGTGAACCTTAAAACCATAATTCTCTTCGATATAGTTTTGTATATCTTTATAGGTAACTTTCTTTTTCGGTTTGCGTTCTTCGGCACGTTCTTTGATTTGTTTTAAGGAAATCTGCCCTTCGCCTTCACCGAACTCTACGTCTATGCTGATATGACTTACGCTTTTTTTGGAAAGAACCACCAACGTCTCGACGTGCCTCGGCGTTAGTTGATGAACACGGATTAAAAGGACCGCCTTGCGGTAGGGAATACGCTATCTCGTTAGGTTCAACGTCGAAAGCCTGCCTACCCTTACGGGGGGTTCTTAAGCGTCCACCGTCTCGTTTATCCGTAAATCCATTCTTATAAATAAACGTTATCATTTCGGGGTCTTTATTACCGTTTTCGTCAACCCCACCGATTATCACCTGCTCTACAAGACTTTCAAACACGGCTCGGTCAAACGTATCGCAGACTACGCCGTTTTCAATTATTTTCCTGAAATCGGCAATTCTCTTTTCCACGTTCTTTCTTGTGTCCTGCGCCTCGGCAAGCTCTGCAAGCCTGTCCTCTTTCCCCTTTATTTTAGCAGAAATCTCTCCGTATTTCAACTGATAATCGGCTTCTTCAATTAAGTTTTGCAATCTCATATCGATAAGGTTGGACTTTTGCGATTGTAACACCCGCAACTCCTTTTTTATCTTATCAATCTGGTTTTCTACGGTGCTATCAGTCAGAGAGCGTTCTACCCTTTCAAGGAATTCGTTTAGAATTTCTTTATTATCGGCATTAAGCAGACGGAACGATTCTACAAACGCTTGCTCTATCTGTTTTTCTTCAATACCCTTACTGTCGGGGCAGTACTTTTTACCGCCTTTGGTAGCGGTAGCGCATTGCCATACAACCTTACTATGCGTCGTTCCGCTATGCCAATTACGCCTTGTCAACGCCCCACCGCAGAATCCGCACTTGATAATGCAACTGAACGAATACTTCCTTGTAAACTTTTCACGCTTTCCGAGAACACCGACTTTTCTCACCTGTGTCCTTCTTGCAAGTATCTCCTGCGCCTTATCGAACACCTCTTCAGATATAATCGGCTCGTGATGGTTGCGGATATAGAATTGGTCCTCTTCTCCGAAATTTTCAAGCCTTCGTTTAGAGATAGGGTCAACCGTAAAAGTCTTACCTAACAGCAAATCGCCTTTGTACTTTTCGTTGCGGATAATATTCACAATAGTGGAATCGGGCCAAGTGCAACCACCGCACTTGGTCTTATAACCAAGACTACGCAGTTCCTTACCGATAACATTTCCACCTGCGCCCTCTATGTAGCGATTGAAGATATAGCGGACTATCTCTGCCTCTTCTTCGTTGATAGATATTGTCTTTGTTGCCTTGTCGTAATCATAACCGAGACAACCTTGAAATCCAACCAACTCGCCACGTTGCATCTTCATTTTAAGCCCTTTCTTTACGTTTGCAGAAATGTTTTCCACTTCCTGCTGTGCAACAGAGCTTAAAATAACAAGCAAGAGTTCGCCATCCATTGTCAGAGTGTTGATATTCTCTTCCTCAAAGGTAACTGCTACGTTCTTCTCTTTGAGCATGCGAACGTACTTCAACGTATCAAGCGTATTTCTTGCAAAGCGTGATATCGACTTGGTTATCACCATATCCACTTCACCGTTCAGACAGGCATTGATGAGCCTTTGAAACTCTTCTCGTTTAACCACCTGAGTACCCGTTATCGCTTCGTCGGCATA
>JBJEVA010000002.1:0-8509 GCA_051884115.1 Candidatus Coproplasma sp.
TATTTAATAATGCAGTTGCAGAAATTAATGGTTTTTTTAATTTCGAAAGAGAAGTGGATAGAGCGTCATCTCAATGCGGAAAATTGGTTGGACGACGTTATTAACTATAATAATATTTTAGTTAAAGGCGTAAAAATACCCTTTTCCGTCGGTGAAAAAACTCATTTTTCTTCGGAAAAAGTTTCGGTAGCGTCGATATCGGTCTTAAAAAAGCTCTTTGTCGAAAATCTCGGCAGTGAATTTATAATTATGTTTAAAGAGATTTCAGCTTTAAACTCATTTAATTACAGGAGCGTAAGTTTTAAGAGCTATAAATCGAGGTGGGGATGTTGTGATAGTAAGGGAAATATAATATTCAATTATAAATTATTGATGTTACCTACAGAACTTTGGCACTGCGTAATTGTCCACGAACTGTGTCATACAGTGCATATGAATCATTCCCGAAAGTTCTATTCTTTGGTTGAAAGGGTTATGCCCGATTATAAAAAAATAAATAAAGGGCTAAAAAAGTATTCCCGTATTTGTTCGCTTTATTGATTTTATTTTTTGTAAAATAAGAACTTTAAGAATTAGCTTTTATAAATTACAAAGTCCGTCTTGTTTTTTTCTTTAACTCACATAGGGATTTAAAGAATAAGTAATAGTGCATCGTCCCTTACAAACAAGGCGGTGCGCTTTTTTATTTGACTGTTTGCTTGCTGTTCTTGTTATAAAAAAGGGGGAAGAAATTCCAACACTTGAAGGCTTTGAATTTTGTGGCTATGACCTTGTGTATGGGGAAGAGGACGATACGGGATTTAGAATTAGTGTATTGACAAATTGTTCTTTTGATGAAATCCTTTCATTTAAAGATTTAAATCGATACGGACTTTGCGATAGTAGGAAACAAGCTGAACGCCTGCAAGAACTCTTGCTCAAAAGATTTCCGAATGAACCGCACGCAGATTGTATAATATGTGCCGTTTGGAGAAAAACAAAATATATTATGTAAGTAAACGTCAATTCACTGAAAAAGTTAACGAGCGAAGATTTTCAAAAATCTTCGCTCGTTTTCATTCCCTTTGGAAATTGTACTTTTGCCGTCGTTTTTTTATTATGAAATCGTTAAATAATTATTTAAGGTTTGTTGTTTGGAGTGTTTACAGCTAAAACGGTTTAATGCTATCTAAGCGGAAGCGAAAATTTTAAATATGCAAAATTTTTATAAATATTGTATAAATATAAAATAATTAAACATATTTATGAAAATTTATACATTTTAGAATTTACAAATTTTGAATTATGAGTTTATAATTGCTTGACTTACAATTTACTATATTATATAATAAGTCAGGTTGCGTGTAGGTAACCTAAAATAAGCTTGAAAGAGATAAAATTATGGATAAGAAAATTAAGAAAGTTGTTCTTGCATATTCCGGCGGACTCGATACGTCGATTATAATTCCTTGGCTTAAAGAGAATTACGATAACTGCGAAGTTATTGCCGTTTCGGGTGACGTCGGTCAGACTACCGAACTCGACGGCCTTGAAGAAAAGGCGTTAAAGACAGGCGCTTCTAAGCTCTATATCGAAGACCTTAAAAAAGAATTTATCGAAGATTATATCTATCCTACGATGAAGGCAGGTGCGGTTTATGAAAACAAGTATCTTTTAGGTACTTCTTTTGCACGCCCCATTATCGCAAAGAGAATAGTAGAAATAGCTAAACAGGAAGGTGCAGACGCAATCTGCCACGGCTGTACGGGTAAGGGTAACGACCAGGTTCGTTTTGAACTTACTATTAAGCACTTTGCTCCCGAAATGCAGATTATCGCACCTTGGAGAACTTGGGATATTAAGAGCCGTGACGAGGAAATAGACTATGCGGAAGCGCATAATATTCCCCTTAAAATAAACAGGGAAACAAACTATTCAAAGGATAAGAACCTTTGGCACTTATCACACGAAGGACTTGACCTTGAGAACCCTGCAAACGAACCCGATTACGACAAGATTTGCGAACTCGGCGTTTCCCCTTGGAAGGCTCCCGATAAGTCAACTTATGTTACCATTCACTTTGAAAAAGGTAATCCCACCGCAATCGACGGTAAGGAGATGGGTGCCGTTGAACTTATCGAAACGCTTAACAAAATCGGCGGAGAAAACGGTGTTGGGCTTGTTGATATGGTAGAAAACAGGCTTGTCGGTATGAAGTCGAGGGGCGTATATGAAACCCCCGGCGGTACAATTCTCTATACCGCACACGAGCTTTTGGAATCAATTTGCCTTGATAAAGCAACCCAGCACTATAAGCAGTTGATTGCTTTTAAGTATGGTGAAATGGTGTATGACGGACAGTGGTTTACGCCCCTTCGCGAAGCTTTGGACGCCTTTGTTGAAAAGACTCAGGAAACCGTTACCGGTGACGTTAAACTTAGAATTTATAAGGGCAACGTAATGAATGCAGGTATTACTTCACCTTATTCGCTCTACAGTGAAGACATTGCAACCTTCGGCGAAGACGATTGCTACAACCAGATGGATTCACAGGGCTTTATAAATCTATTCGGATTACCTATCAAAGTTAAAGCTTTGTTAGATCAGAAGAAGCTTAAGTAATGATAAAGGTTTTTATTGACGGAAAAGAGGGTACGACAGGTCTGCAGATTTATGACAGACTTTCGGCAAGAGAGGATATTGAAATAATTTCTCTATCGGAAGAGAACAGGAAGAACGTCGATGCGAGAAGAGAGTGTCTTAACTCTGCTGACGTAAGCTTTTTATGTTTGCCCGACATAGCGGCAATCGAGGCTTCAAATCTTGTCACTAACCCTAATGCAAAAATAATAGACGCATCAACCGCTCACAGAACAAACCCCGAATGGGTTTACGGCTTCCCCGAACTTTCCGCAAAGAGAAGAGAGGAGATAGCAAACTGCAGACGTTTAGCTAACCCCGGCTGTCACGCAACAGGTTTTATATCTATTGTTGCTCCGCTTGTTTTGGGTGGAATTGCTCCTTGCGATTATCCGTTTGTTGCACATTCGCTTACAGGTTATTCGGGTGGCGGAAAGAAAACTATTGCGCAGTATAATGCCGAGGACAGAGATAGAGAATTATCATCTCCCCGTGAATACGCTTTAGGGTTAAGCCATAAGCATTTACCCGAAATGGTAAGGGAATGCGGGCTTACAAACGCACCTTTGTTTAATCCGATTATTTGTGATTTTTACAGCGGTATGTGCGTGACTGTTCCGTTATTTGCCGACAGACTTAACAAAAAATACGGTGTGGAAGATATTAGAGAATACTTTGCGGAGTACTATGCCAGACAAAATTTTGTTAAAGTTGCCACAAATGACGAGGTTCCTGCCTTTCTTGCATCAAATAAGTTGACGGGGACGAACGGATTAGAGATTTATATTAGCGGAAACGACGACAGAATATTTATAGCAAGTGTGTTCGATAATTTAGGCAAAGGTGCTTCCGGTGCCGCTGTGCAGAATATGAATATAATGTTCGGTTTGGACGAGCGCACTTCACTTTTATAGAGAGAGTTTTGTAAACATATTGTTTCTCGTCGTTACACTGCGATGTTTAGATTAAAAGTTTAAATTTTATTATACATAGTTATACGGTTCAATATCCGTCAATCGGTTATTTGAATGAGTAAAATATATTTGGGATATGAAGATTAAAGAGATAAACGGCGGTGTATGCGCTCCCTTAGGTTTTAAGGCGAACGGCATTCACTGCGGAATAAGGAAGAATAAATCTAAAAGGGATTTTGCGTTAATTTACAGCGAAGTTCGTGCTTCGGTGGCAGGCGTATTTACAACCAATCTTGTTAAAGGTGCGCCCGTTATCGTAACAAAGAACAACATCTCCGACGGGTATGCACAGGCAATAATCTGTAACAGCGGTAATGCAAACACCTGCAACCGCGACGGTATTGCCGTGGCTGAAGAAATGTGCGCCCTTGTTGAGGGGGTGAGCGGAGTAAGTGCAAAAGACGTAATAGTAGCGTCAACCGGAGTTATAGGTCTGCCTCTCGATATTGCCCCTATGAAAGAGCATATCGACGAGATTTGGGGTGGTCTTTCTAATGAGAGTGATTTAGTCGCCGAAGCCATTATGACAACGGATACGGTTAAAAAATCTGTTGCGGTTGAGTTTACCATCGACGGTAAAAGATGTGCAATCGGAGCAATTGCCAAGGGAGTAGGAATGGTTTGCCCCAATATGGCTACCAATTTGATTTTCCTTACCTCGGACGTAGCCATCACACCGCAGATGTTGCAGACGGCACTTTCTGAAGACGTAAAGAATTCTTTTAATATGGTAAGCGTTGACGGCGACCAATCAACAAACGACACTTGCTGTATCCTTGCTAACGGTATGGCAGGAAATAATTTGATAGATTCAAAATCACCTGCCTTCAAAACCTTCTGCAAAGCTTTAAATTATTGTACAACAAAGCTTTCCAAAATGATTGCAAAGGACGGTGAGGGCGCAACAAAGCTTATCGAATGTAACGTTGTGGGAAGCGATTGTAAGAGAAAGGCAAAAGCGATTGCTAAATCGGTTATTAGCTCTTCACTTGTAAAGGCCGCAATGTTCGGTGCCGACGCCAATTGGGGTAGGGTACTCTGTGCAATCGGCTATGCGGGAGTTGAAGTTGACGTAAACAAAATAGACGTTTCGTTCTCCTCGAAAAACGGAGAGATAGAAGTTTGTCAGGGCGGTTACGGACTTGAATTTTCGGAAGAGATAGCAAAAGAAGTTTTGAGCGCAGACGAGATTTCAATTAACGTAAATCTCAATGCAGGTAGCAGAAAAGCTACGGCGTGGGGTTGCGACTTAACTTATGAATACGTAAAAATAAACGGTGATTACAGGACTTGATATGAACAAACAGGAACAGGCGTCTTTCTTAATAGAGGCAATGCCCTATATTAAAAAATATTTTAATAAAATTCTCGTAGTCAAATACGGCGGAAACGCGATGATTGACGACGAATTAAAGTCGTCGGTTATGCGCGATTTAGTCGTTTTGAATTTGTTGGGGATTAAGGTCGTACTTGTTCACGGCGGTGGCCCCGAGATATCGGAAACGATAAAGAAAATGGGTAAGGAAACCAAGTTTATCGATGGACTCCGTTATACCGACGAAGAGACGGCTGAAATAGTTCGTATGGTCCTTGCAGGCAAAGTCAATAAATCTCTTGTCGATTTGCTCTGCGCAAACGGCGGTAAGGCGGTAGGTATCTGCGGACAGGATAATCATTTAATTAAATGCGAAAAGCAGGACGAGAAATTAGGATTTGTCGGAAAGATTACCAATATTGACACGTCTTTAATTATTGATTTATTAAATTTAGGGTACGTTCCCGTAGTTTCTACTATCGGTTATGACGACGACGGAAACGTATATAACGTTAACGCTGATACGGCGGCGGCGTCATTAGCCGGTGCGTTAAATGCAGAAAACTTAATCCTTATGACAGATACAAGGGGGCTTCTTGAAAATAAAGACGACCCCGAAAGTTTAATTAAAAAAGTCTATGTGTCGGATATTCCCGCCTATGTAAAGCAAGGTATTATTTCGGGAGGAATGATTCCCAAAATAGAATGTTGTAAAGAAGCAATCCGTCGCGGTGTTAAAAAAGCCGTTATTATTGACGGGCGTGTTTCCCATTCCATTTTAATAGAAATTTTGTCCGACGAAGGTAGCGGAACAATGTTTAACGGCTGATTTATTCTTTAAATCAGTCTTTATTTTAGTATGGTATTAGTATGAAAAGTCAGCAAATTATTTCACAGGATAAAGAGTATATAGCCCCTACATACGCCCGTTATAACGTGGCGTTCAAGGACGGAAAGGGCGCAAAACTCTACGATTTTGAAGGCAAAGAGTATATAGACTGCGCTTGCGGAATAGGCGTAAATATTTTCGGTATTAACGATGCCGAGTGGAAAGAGGCGGTAAAGGCACAGCTCGATAACGTTCAGCACGTATGCAACCTCTATTATTCTCAGCCTCAGACTGAACTTGCAAAACTGCTCTGCGATAAAACTGGTGCAAAAAAGGTTTTCTTTGGCAATAGCGGTGCGGAAGCTAACGAATGTGCCATAAAAGTTTCAAGGAAATACGGCAATACGAGATACGGAAGAAACGAGATAATAACCTTAAAAAACTCCTTTCACGGCAGAACGATAGCAACTCTTACGGCAACAGGACAGGAAGCTTTTCATAAAAACTTTAATCCATTCTTGCAAGGTTTTAAATATGCAGAACCTACTATGGACGGTATTTACGAGTGTTATACGGATAAGACTTGTGCCGTAATGATAGAGGTAATTCAGGGCGAAAGCGGTGTTAACGTTCTCGACTTCGGATTCTTAAAAGAACTGCAAAAGTTCTGTAACGACAGAGATATACTTTTAATCTGTGACGAAGTACAGACGGGCAACGGCAGAACGGGCTATATGTATGCTTATCAGTCGGCAGGATTACAGCCCGATATCGTTACGACGGCTAAGGGCTTAGGCGGTGGATTGCCGATTGGCGCTTGTATGCTGTTCGATAAATGCAAGGACGTGTTCACTTACGGAGACCACGGTTCTACGTTCGGCGGAAACCCCGTTGTTTGCGCAGGTGCGGTAAGCGTTATAGAAAGACTTACGCCTGAACTTTTACTTGAAGTGCAGGGGAAGGGAGCATATCTAAAAGCAAACATTGCCCACATTAAAAATGTTAAAAGTGTAAGCGGTATGGGGCTTATGATAGGTATATCGACCGAAAAGCCTGCAAGAGAGGTTGCACAAAAATGCCTTGAAAAAGGGCTGATTGTGTTAACTGCTCACGATAAGGTAAGGCTTTTGCCTCCGCTTAACATAACTAAGGAAGAGATAAACACAACATTGAAAATACTAAACGAGGTGATATCGGAATGAGACATTTACTAAAATTACAAGACCTTACAAGGGAGGACATTTTGTCCATACTTAACCTTGCCGACCAGCTCAAATTTGAGAGGAACAACGGCATACAGAAGGATTATTTGAAGGGCAAAAAGCTTGGAATGATTTTCCAAAAGGCCTCCACAAGAACAAGGGTATCTTTTGAAACAGGTATTTACGAGCTTGGCGGTTACGGACTTTTCTTATCGAGCAACGATTTGCAGATAGGCAGGGGCGAACCCGTACAGGACACGGCAAGAGTGCTTTCGCGTTACCTTGACGGTATTATGATAAGGACTTTCGCACAGCAGGAAGTCGAGGATTTGGCTAAATACGGTTCGATTCCCGTAATCAACGGACTTACCGATTACGCTCATCCCTGCCAGGTTCTTGCCGACCTTATGACAATAAGGGAATATAAGGGTAGTTTTAGGGGACTTAAAATGGCTTTCGTCGGCGACGGCAACAATATGGCAAACAGCCTTGCAGTCGGTGCCATAAAGACGGGAATGTCCTTTGCAATCGCTTGCCCTGAAGGGTACGAACCCGATGCGGAAATCTCAGCTTGGGCAAAGGAAAACGGCGACTTTATGATAACCCGCGACGTCAAAGAGGCCCTTAAAGACGCAGACGTAGTTTATACGGACGTTTGGGCGTCGATGGGACAGGAGAGCGAAAGGGCTGAAAGAATTAAGGCTTTCTCCGCATATCAGGTCAATAAAGAAAATCTTTCTGTTGCAAAACCTGACGTAATGTGCTTACATTGCTTGCCTGCACACAGGGGTGAAGAAATTACCGAAGAGGTGTTCGAAGAACATGCAAAGGAAATCTTCGACGAGGCGGAAAACAGGCTTCACGCACAAAAGGCTGTAATGGTAAAACTTTTAAAATAATCTAAAATAATTCATTGGGAAAAAATATATGAAAAACGAAAAAGTATATTTAACTTTGCAAAACGGTAGGCAATTCGTCGGAACGAGGTTCGGCGCAGAAGGCGACGTTGTGGGCGAGTTGGTATTCACCACGGGTATGACGGCTTATATCGAAACGCTTACAGACCCCAGCTACTTTGGGCAGATTGTCATTCAGACGTTTCCCCTCATAGGAAATTACGGCGTTACCCCCGATAACGAGAGTAAGAAACCTTGGGTCTCAGCCTATATAGTAAGGGAAAAATGCGATACACCCTCTAATTTTAGAAGTGAGGGAACCATTGAAGATTATCTTAAACAATATGGTATAGTCGGTATCTACGGTATTGACACACGAGAGCTTACAAAAATCGTAAGAGAAGCGGGCGTAATGAACGCCTCAATCACATCAAAACCTGTTAAGGATATGACGGATATCAACAATTACAAGGTTTTGAATGCTGTTAAAACCGTAAGTGCGAAAGAGATTGAATATTTTGGCGACCCCAACGGCAGAAGGATTGCTGTTTGGGATTTTGGCGCAAAGAAGAATATTATCCGTTCGCTGTTGAATCGCGGTTGTTACTGTATGAAAGTACCTTCGACCTATACCGCTGAAGAAATTTTAGCCTTAAATCCCGAAGGACTTATGC
>JBJEVA010000003.1:0-35785 GCA_051884115.1 Candidatus Coproplasma sp.
GGCGACGTTAGGGTACATTATGCGGGCGACCTTAACGGTCGCCCTTATTTTTTTGACCGCATAAAAGGAGTTATTTTATGAAAAGAAAGTTATTTTTGGTTCTATTGGCAGTAGTTTCTGCTTTCTGCCTTGTGTTCGGTCTTTCTGCTTGCAGCAACAACGGCAATACGGAAACGAGCGGCGACAGTTTGGAATATGCTTTGTCTGAGGATGAAACGTTCTACTACGTAGCAAGCATAGGAACTTGCACCGATACGGAAATAGAAATTCCTGAAACTTACAACAATAAACCTATAAAGAGCATAGGGGAAGGCGCATTCTTTAATTGTACCTTTCTGAAAAGCATAACCATACCTGATTCTGTAACGAGTATCGAGTATGGTGCGTTCTATTACTGTACCTCGCTAACAAGCGTAAGTATAGGCAACAGCGTAACGAACATTGAAAGAGATGCATTTAGCGGTTGTGAATCGCTTAAAGATATAACAATTCCCGACTCCGTAACTAGCATAGGGAATGCATTCGAAAATTCTCCTATAGAAAACGTTACTATGCCTGCTTTGGCAATAAGCAATATGCCTAAAATAAATTTGAAAACGGTGATTATAACAAACGGCGAAAGTATAAGTAATAGAGCGTTCTATAATTGTAGCACGCTTACGAGTATAACCCTACCAAACAGCGTTACCTCAATAGGAGATTATGCGTTTTATTTATGCACATCGCTGACGAGCGTAACTATGGACGGCGTTACTTCTATAGGTGAACAAGCTTTTTACGGGTGTAGTGAACTTACAAATGTGAACTTACCTGATAGTTTAACGAGCATGGGAAATAGTGCGTTCAGTTACTGTACCTCGATTACAAGCATAGTCATACCTGACGGCATTACGATAATAAGTCAGGCTGTGTTCAATCAATGCTACGCGCTTAAAAGCGTAACAATCCCCGACAGCGTAACAGTTATAGCTTATTATGCATTCGCTTATTGTAACTCAATTACGAGCATTAACTATAAGGGTGATATAAAAAGTTGGTGTTCAATAATCGGACTTGAAAATTTATTGTCGTATGGAAGTACCGACAGGGCAATATTTATAAATAACGCTGAAATAAATAGTGAAAGTGAAATTGTTTTACCTGATAATGTAACGAGTATAGAACGATATGCGTTCTGTAATTTTACCTCGCTTACAAAAATAACTATCCCCGTCAGCGTAACTTCCATAGGCGCTTATGTGTTCAACAATTGTAGCACACTTACAACCATAATATACAACGGGACTGTTGAAGAGTGGCGTGCTATTACAAAAGATGCATATTGGGATGGACGTACAGGTTCTTATTCTATAACTTGTACGGACGGCACGTTGGTTAAGAATTGAAAAGTAGTTGCTTAAACGTCAAATTTCTGCGGTGCGCATTGGCGACTTGTGCGCACCGCAACAAAAATAAATCAAACAAAACCCCACAGCGGACGGCAATATAAGCCGTCCGCCATTTTATATCCGTCCTAAGCCTTTCACAATTTAACTCCTCAAATGAATATTTTGTAAATGTAGACGAAACCATCCCCCACGCTAATTTCTTGAATAAACCTTTTTGCCCCTGTCAGCGTTAAAGCCCTTGTCGATACGTCCTTGTATCGTCTGCGGTCTTTGTCTTTACAGATGACAAAAATCTTCTATTCAAGACGCCTTGCGGTTATAAGCTGAAAAATTCAAAGAGAAAGTTGTGGGAGTTCTTGCAGGTGTGCAAGGACGCACAGCAAGAGGACTACCACAGGTTTATCAAAGAATTTTTCGCTTAGAACAATTAGTGGTGGGGATAGTTTCGTCTAAGTATATTTTTAAGGAGCTTATTTATGCCTAAACCTCTTATAGCGGAGGGGGAATATCCCTCTTTGGACGGACTTGTCTTAGACCCCTATTCTGTAAAAATCATTTCGCCTGCGTACGCCACTTCATGTGGGGAGCTTAACGCGATTTTACAGTACGTCTATCATTCAGTAAACTTTTCCTACCACGAGGACGAAAAACGGGCAGAGCTGTTAAAATGTATTTCTCTTGCCGAAATGCACCACCTCGATTTGTTGGCGGAAGCGCTAATTCGTATGGGCGCTTCACCCGTCTATACCTTCCAACCGCCTGCTCAGTTCAATTTTTACTCAACCAAATTCGTAGCCTACTCACGCTCACTTCGCAATATGATAGAGGACGATATTATGGGCGAAAAGTACGCAATCTACAGCTACGAGCGTATGCTCCCCAGACTTAAAAACGATATAATTAAACGCCTTATCTGCCGTATTTTAGAGGACGAAAAGGTTCACTTAGAGGCGCTTAAAGAGAGCTTAAAAGGTTTAAGTTGTTGACATAAAGCTCAATAAGATGTAAAATCAAATTATGCAAAAGTTCGACGTAGCGATAATAGGCGGAGGTGCGTCAGGCTTAGCCTGCGCCGTCCGCCTTAAACAACTCGATAAAAATATAAACGTAGCAATAGTAGAGGCAGGCGAAAGACTTGGCAAAAAGGTAGCCTCGACGGGCAACGGGCAGGGCAATCTGTCCAATGCCGATATGTCGGCTTGCCACTACCACGGAAGCTTTAAACTCCTTGCGCAAAAGCTGTGTTCGGACGGCGCCGAAAATCCTTTGGCGTTGTTCGATTTTTTAACCGTACAGGATAAGTCGGGCAGAATTTACCCTTCGGGTAGGCAAGCTTCCTCAATCTCGGACAGCCTCATTAAACAGGTTAAAGACTTTGGCGTAACCATTCTTTTAAACAGCCGTGCCGTATCTCTTTCCAAGGGCTTTAAAATAACCCTGTCAAACGGACAAACCGTGCTTTGTAACAAGGTTCTTTTAGCGGTTGGCGGTAAGGCGCAAAAGCAGTTTTTAACAGACGGAAGCGCATACGCCCTTGCAAAAAGTTTAGGTCATACCGTAACGCCCCTCTATCCGTCGCTTGTGCAGTTGAAGTGCGCAGGCGGTTTTAAGCAACTTAAAGGCATACGCGCCGACTGCGTAGTTACCGTCAAAGAGGGGGGTAAGGTTCTTGCAAAGACGGGCGGAGATATTATCTTCACAGACTACGGCGTTTCGGGCAATGCAATTTTCTACGCCTCGGCGTATTGTGCAGGCAAGGAAAATATAGAGCTTTTAATTGAGTTTCTCCCCGAAGTCGAAAGGGAAGAAATAATTAGGGTAATCGAAAAGCGCAAATCGCTCGGCTATCAAACCTCCGAACTCCTCGGCGGAACAATGCACAACGCATTGGGCAGGGAGATAATTAAAAGGGCTAAAACGGACAGGGCGGAAGTAATCGCCTCTCTCGTCAAAAGCTTTCCCGTTAAGGTCGAAGGTTCGCTCGGCTGGGACTATGCACAGGTAACAAAGGGCGGTATCCCTATGTCGGAAGTTAAATCAAACCTTGAAAGTAAGCTCGTAAAGGGACTGTATTTTGCAGGCGAAGTGTTGGACTTGGACGGCGACTGCGGTGGCTATAATCTGCATTTCGCCTTTGCAAGCGGTATGTACGTTGCAGAGAGTATGCTCGGGGTGAATGACAATGATTAAACGTTCGGACAACGTAAAACTTGCCGTGTCGCGCCCCGAAAGCGATTTGATTAAGTTCGCCCAAAAGCAGTTGGGGAGGCAGGTTAAGTACTTCAAAATCTTAAAAAAATCGCTCGACGCACGCGATAAGCGCAACCTGTTTTGGCTGTATTCAATCGCCTATTCCGACCGTGAAGAGAAGGAACCCGTACAGGAGTTGGAAAAACTAAATAATGCTCCTACGGTTGCGGTAATAGGTGCAGGTCCTGCAGGGCTGTTCTGCGCACTTCGCCTTATCGAAAGGGGATTTAAGCCCGTAATAATCGAACGTGGCGAGGCGGTGGAAAACAGGCGTAAAACCTGCCTTGACTTCTTTAATAACCGCAATCTTAACGAGGATAGCAACGTACAGTTCGGCGAGGGCGGTGCAGGCGCATTCTCGGACGGCAAATTGGTAACCCGAACAAAGGACTCCTTCAACAAACAGGTGTTGGAGCAGTTTGTCCGTTTCGGCGCACCCGAAGAAATTTTATACCTCAATAAACCCCACGTAGGCAGTGATAGGCTCTACGGCGTTTTACAAAATATTAGGGCGTATATAGAGAAGAACGGCGGTGTTTATAAATTCAATACAAAGCTTATCGGTATCGAGAAGACGGGCGATAGCTTAACCGCCGTAATTTTAAAGGACGTAAAAAGCGGAGAGGAGAGTACTCTCCCCGTTTCTTCCGCCGTGCTTGCCGTAGGACACTCGGCACGCGATACGTTTGAAATGTTGCACTCAAACGGCGTGTATATGGAGGCGCGCGACTTTGCGGTAGGCGTTCGCATAGAGCATCTTGCAAAAAATATCTCCTATGCGCAGTACGGCGACTCGGCAAAATATCTGCCCACAGCCGACTATAATTTGGTAAGCCACGCGGATGAGCGGACGGTGTTCACCTTCTGTATGTGTCCCGGCGGTGTGGTAATTCCCTCGTCAAGCGAACGGGGCGGAGTGGTCGTAAACGGTATGAGCGATTACGCCCGCGACGGTCAAAACTCCAATTCGGCTTTAATGGTGCAGATGAGAAAATCTGACTTTAACGGCGAAGACTTGTTTGCAGGAGTGCGTTTTCAGCAGGAGTTAGAGAGAAAAGCCTTTTATCTCGGCGGTTCCGACTATAAAGCTCCCGTACAGCTCTACGGCGATTTTGCAAAGGACAGGGTGTCATCTTCGTTTGGGGAGGTCAAACCCACCTATTCGGCAGGCGTAAGCTTTGCACCGCTTAACGAACTGTTGCCCCCTGTTGCGGTAAACGCCATAAAGTCAGCGTTGCCCGATATGGGCAGAAGGTTAAAGGGGTTCGACAGCCCCTATGCGATAATGACGGGAATAGAGAGTAGGTTCTCTTCGCCTGTAAAAATCGTAAGGGATAAGGACGGGCAGAGCGTTAGCTTAAAAAATCTGTACCCTTGCGGAGAGGGGAGCGGATACAGCGGAGGAATAACCTCTTCCTCGGCAGACGGCATAGGCGTAGCCGAAAAGCTGTTTGAAAGGTTTAGTCAAATATAATCGGTATTAAAGCCAAACATTCACAAAATAATACAAATCTTTACCTTAAAAACATTTTTTTATCATACGTTTGACACATTCGCGGTATATAATACAATCACAAAGCATGGCGGAAGGCGCAAAGCTATAAATTAAGACAAAGTCATAAATTATGGCATAGCGTTAGTGTAAAACCGCAACGGCTGTTATATACCGAATACCCTAACTTTTTTCATATTCTCTCTTTTTTTGGAAAACGCACGGCTCTGCCGTGCGTTTTCTTTTCTACTAAATTTCGGTTAAAGTGCAAATCACACTAAAATCATCTTTTCGTTTTCATTTTTAAATAGAGTCGGGGCGGAAATATACCGCCAAAGCGCATAAGCTTCCGATGAAACTTTTAAACACTCTTCGCCTTCATTAGAAGATAAGGCGTGTTTTGCAAACATAGGTAAAAGAGCGTCCGCACACTCCTTTTTGACGGCAAGGATTTTTAAAGGGAGAGGGGAGTTTAAATATCTTTCCGCATCGTCCGAATAAAGCTTTAAAAGATTTGCAGTAAGTATCCGCCTTATCCTCGTACGGGTATAGCGTTTGTTTGTCGCACTCTCTAAAATTTCTTCAAACTTACGCCCGTCGGCAAGCGATTTAAGTCTGTTTTCCAACCCCTCGGTACAGCCGTAAACCCTCTTAAGATTTTGCTTATCGCAGGTAAAAAGTGCGTCTGCGCACATCTGGTTAAACCTTGCCGTCCTGTCCTCCGCCGACGTAAAATCGTTAAAGGAATATATAGGCATACAATCTTTTATGGCTTGTGGATTGTCTGCGTTTTCTCTAATAAAATGAGCAGGTCGGCAGTATAGGTCTGCGTTTTCTCCTTCAGTGCGCCTTATGGGTAAAACGTCAATCTCTCTTCCGTTTTTCAAAATCGCCTTAACGTATTCCACGCCTAAGATATTGTTCGGTGAAGATAAAACGTTTGCGTCCCCTCCGCAGGCGCAAAAGGCGGAGTTATAGCTTTTAATATAACTCTCTCCGCTGTCCGAATTTAAAAGAAGCTCTCTTTTAAAACTCTCGCTCTCGTCGTTAAGAATACGGGCGGAATCTAAAAAAGATTGCTTATCTCCGCTCTCACAGCCGAAAGCAAGGGTAAGCTCTTCGCCTAAACTGCTAATTAGTTTTATTGCAGACTTGGCAAAAATTTCCGCAGGAGCTACGGCGAAGTGCGCAGGCAGTTCGATAACGGCGTCGGCACCCGAAAGTATGGCGTGCTTAGCCCTTAAAAACTTGTCTGTTCGGCACATTTCGCCCCTTTGGGTAAACTGACCGCTCATAACAACGACGGTGTAATCGCAGTTAGAAAGCTGTTTAGCCTTGCGTAAAATTACGGCGTGACCGTTATGAAAGGGATTAAATTCACAAATTATCGCACAAATTCTCATTTTAGCCTTTACAACCGAAAAGTTTTGTTATATAATTACAATTGTCAAAAACCGTTCTTAGTTTATTATAAACTAATTCAACGGATAAATAAAGCAAAATTAAGGAGTTGTAGTATGGGTTTACTTGAAGAAATCAAGGCTAAGGCGGCGTCCCGTCAAAAGACGATAGTTCTTTGCGAGGGCGAGGATAAGAGAGTAGTAGAGGCGGCGGCTAAGATAACGGCAGAGGGCATTGCTAAAATAGTCCTTATCGGTAACGAAGAGGAGTGCAAAAAGGTAGCTCCCGAAGTGGATTTGACGGGCGTGACGCTCATCGACCCTTTAACTTCGGACAAGACCGCAACTTATGCAAACATTCTCTATGAAGCAAGAAAGGCTAAGGGAATGACCGAAGAGCAGGCAAAAGAGCAGGCTAAGGACAGGACTATGTTCGGCGCGCTTATGCTTAAAGCAGGCGACGTTGACGGATACGTATCCGGTGCTTGCCACTCAACTGCTAACACTCTCCGTCCCGGTCTGCAGGTTGTAAAAACCGCTCCCGGAATTAAAACGGTATCGAGCTGTTTTATTATGATTGCTCCCGAAGGTGAAAACAAGTACAATCCCGACGGCGTTGCAGTATTTGCAGACTGCGCTATAAACATCGAACCCGATGCACAGCAACTTGCTGATATCGCAGTATCTTCCGCAAAGACGGCAAAAGATATTGCAGGAATCGAACCCAGAGTTGCAATGCTCTCCTTCTCAACAAAGGGAAGCGGTAACGACGACAAGTTCTTTAAGTCCGTACCCAAGGTACAGGAAGCTACGGCGCTTGCAAAAGAGATGGCTCCCGACCTTGCATTGGACGGCGAATTCCAGTTCGACGCGGCAGTAGCACCCGAAGTAGGTCAGCTCAAGGCGCCCGGTTCTAAGGTTGCAGGTCACGCAAACGTATTCGTATTCCCCAACATCAACGCAGGCAATATCGGCTATAAGATTGCACAGCGTTTCGGCGGATATATGGCAATCGGTCCCGTATGTCAGGGCTTTGCCCGTCCTTTGAACGACTTGTCCCGTGGTTGCAACGTAGAAGATATCGTGGCTACCGTTGCCGTAACCGCTTTACAGGCAGACTAATTTAGCTTAAACATATTAAGTTTAATATATTTATCAGGAGAAAAAAATGAAAATATTGGTAGTTAACGCAGGTAGCTCTTCATTAAAATATCAGCTTATCGATATGGAAACCGAAGGCGTTTTGGCAAAGGGCGGATGCGAAAGAATAGGTATCGAAGGCTCGCTTTTAAAAGCTAAGGGCAACGGCAAGGAAAAGGTTTATACCAAGGATATGCCCAACCATAAGGTTGCAATCGAACTCGTGCTCTCTGCTTTGCAGGATGAGGAAATCGGCGTAATCAAGTCTATGGACGAGATTGACGCTGTAGGTCACAGAATAGTAGCGAGCGGTGAATACTTCAAAAAGACTACTTTGGTAACACCCGAAGTTTTAAAAACCCTTGAAGAAAAGACTTTTGAGCTTGCTCCTTTACATAACCCCGCGGCCGCAACGGGTTTAAGGGCTTGTATGGAAGTTATGCCCAAGACTCCTATGGCGCTCGTGTTCGATACTTCTTTTCACCAGACTATGCCCGAAAAGGCTTATATGTTCGGTATTAAGTACGAAGATTATAAAGAGTACGGCGTAAGAAAGTACGGCGCACACGGCACAAGCCATAAGTTCGTATCTCAGGAAGCCGCAAAATATATGGGCAAGGCTCCTTCCGAAGTAAAGGTTGTAACCTGCCACCTCGGCAACGGTTCTTCTATTTCTGCGGTTGACTGCGGAAAGTGCGTTGATACGTCTATGGGTTTCACCCCTCTTGCGGGCGTGCTTATGGGTACGCGTTCGGGCGACATCGACGCATCGGCTGTTGAATTCCTTGCAAGGAAGAAGGGTCTTAACCATGCAGATATGGTAACCTATCTCAATAAACAGTGCGGTGTTGCAGGTATCTCCGGCGTTTCTTCCGACTTCAGAGATTTGCTTGCAGGCGAAGACGCAGGCAACGAAAGGTGCGCTCTCGCCCTCGATATGTTCGCATATCAGACCAAGAAGTTTGTCGGCGCATATGCCGCGGCTATGGGCGGACTCGATTGCATCGTCTTTACCGCAGGTATCGGCGAAAACACTCCTACCGTAAGGGCGGACGTGTGCGAAGGTTTGGAATTCCTCGGCGTTGAGTTCGATGCAGAGGCTAATAAGAAGCCTAACGACGGCACCATTCACGAGATTTCTAAGAAGGGTAGCAAGGTTAAAGTGCTTATAATCCCTACCAACGAAGAACTCGTAATCGCAAGAGAGACGGCAGAACTGCTTTAATAGTAATTTTTGTCGGTAAAGCCCCTGTTTGCGTAAAAAGATTTGCGCGTGCGTTGAAAATTGATTGACAATTATTTTACGTTATAATAAAATAATTAAGTCGGTTTGAATATATGGTTCTGGAAATTAAGAGACTGCTTTCAAAAGGTGAATACAGCGGTAATTTTTCATTTGATTACCAGCCTGATGCCACAAACATTCTAATACCGCTCTGCAATTTAGAAGGCGGTGTTAAGGTGGAAGGCGATTACGAGATTTTCGAGGACGGCGAAGTGGAAGTTACGTTAAGGCTTTCATATAAGCTTGTAGGGCAGTGCAGTTATTGCCTTAAAGAAGCGTCCGAGAATATTAAGTTTTCTTCCGACGTATTGTTCGTAACCGATAAAGAGGATATCGATAACTATTACTACGACGGTAACAGGTTAGACTTGTCCAAGGCGGTTAACGACGCTATGCTTTTCAGTCAGCCCTCCGTACTTTTGTGCAGTGAGTGTTCGTCTGAAAAATAACTTAGATAAATTTAGAGAGGTGTAAAGATATGGCAGTACCCAAGGGAAAACAGTCCAAGAGCAGAACGAATAAGAGATTTGCAAATTATAAGGCAACGGCACCTACACTCGTAGAATGCCCTCATTGCCATCAGTATATGCAGGCTCACAGAGTTTGTGGCAACTGCGGTTACTATGACAAGACCGAGGTTGTTGCTCAGAACGACGCCGGCAAGAACGCATAAGGTCTAAAAA
This sequence comes from Candidatus Coproplasma sp., assembly GCA_051884115.1. Lineage (GTDB taxonomy): Bacteria > Bacillota > Clostridia > Christensenellales > Borkfalkiaceae > Coproplasma. The sequence continues at coordinate 9,639 of JBJEVA010000003.1, forward strand.
AATTAAAATTACTAAGCAGGGCTTTGCATTTTTTGCGGGGTCCTGCTTTTTGTGTAAAAAAATACCTTGAAATAATCGGTTTTAGTGCTATAATACTTTTATGGAAGAACAGTTGTGTTTTATACAGGTTAATTTTCCGGACGATGCCAACGTTGCAGACAGACTCTATTGGTACTTATGTCTGTATGACAACGCAACGGAGGGGGATAGAGTCTTAGCTCCGCTCGGCAGGCACGACAGATTGCAAAAAGGGGTGGTGCATAAGGTGGTCTATGCCAACGATTACGAAGCTCCATACCCTCTCTATCTTATAAAAGCGGTAAAGAAAAGGGCAGAGGCAGGAAGCCAATCAGCGGTTACGGCTGAAAATGAGAATAATAAAACGAATAAAGAGTAAAATAATTTTATGATACCCGAAATACAATTGCAAGATTTAGGTAAATATGCCGAAAGCGTTAACGTCTATGACAGCGGAAACGTCACGGTTTACGCATCGGAAGAGGTCAAGTTTAAGGAAATTTGTTCGGCTTGGAGCGGAATGTTGACGTTATCTCGCCAGATGCCTGCCTTTGGCGTCAGCTTAAACGACGAAACGGTTAAGGCAATCAAGAGTAATTTATGGGTAGAGTTTGTCTTTAATTGTGAGTATTGTAATAACGGTATGACTTTCGAGAGATTGCTTGTCAACGTCTCACCTGATTACAGTGGATTTAACGTTATACGCTATCTTCCTGCAAGGGGTTACGACGGCAGGTGCTTTTATTTCGACTTGATTGACAGCACTATGTCCGATTTTTACAACGTTATAAAAAAGTAAAAAAACACCGTTCCGAAAGGAGCGGTGTTATCGTTATATACGGTTAAAATTACTTGTTATTCTCAGCTTTATACTTTTCAATCGCCTTAGAAAGTTGGTCGGGGCAGGAGGTGCCGTTTCTGCAAAGTATGCCCTTTACAATATCGTGAACCTCGTCGATATCTCTGCCTTCGCACAGCCTTGCAACGCCTTGGGTGTTGCCCGCACAACCGCCGATAAATTTAACGGAGTGCATTTTATTGTCTTCATCTACTTCAAAAATAATTTGGCGCGAACACGTTCCGCTCGTCTTATAAGTAAAAGTCATAATATCTCTCAGTCGCAAAGGTTTTCATAAATGGCGGTATATACGCCTGCCGCTTTTTCTTCCCATTTTTTATATATTGCGCTCGCCGTCTTTCTGTCGGGAACGACGAATTTAAGCTCAAGCATTGGCTGAACGGGTGCAAGAATTTTAAGATAGACGGTGTAAGTGCCGTCTTTGTTTAAATAGTAGTCCGAACGGCAGTCCTGTCTGTTCTTGTATTTTGCGCTGTTCATCTTTACGAATTTAGAAATTTCTTCCCTAATGCTCTTGGGAATGTTTATGTAAAAATTCGCAAGCGTTTCCCTACCGTCCGGAGTAATAGAGTACAGCTTATTGTCATCGTCGTCGTTGACAATGCAGATAAAATTATCGTCTAAGAGCTTGTGAATAACGTTCACGCAGTCCATATATCCCATCCATTCGTTAGAGGTGGAACACATATCGACAATCGTCCTTTCGGAAAGCGCACTCTCCATTTTGTCGAATACGAAAAGAATTATTAACTTGTTGGTGGGTGTTTCCGTCTGCCTTATCATAAAACCGTTACAATAAAAATTTGATAGATAAGGCTATTATAACTTTTATTTTAATTAAAAGCAAGATATTTAGACGAAAAATATTTTATTTTAAAATAATATGTGTTATAATAAATTAGGCGTAAGTGCGTCAAACTAAAATTTCAAACGGAAGTGGGTAAGTGGATAGCGTAAAAGGACAGATAACCGACTTTATCGCAAAGTGTGAAGAGGTCAGAAACTGTAAGTTCATAATGGCGACGGGTAAGATAAAGGACGTATTGAAATCAATCGTCAACAGTGCAGAGCTGTACGAGCTGTTTTCAACCGTTACGGCAAACTTTAATTATCCTGCCGAAAAGCAGAAATGTTTGGTCGAAGACAGCCGTTGCCGTGTTGTACTGCCCGATACTGTGGGCGAAAGGTTGGCGTTTATTTTCTGTCTTTTGGTCGAGTTCGACAGAAACGATATGAATTTTAACGCCTTTTTGCAAAAGTACTACCCCAAGGACGGTAGCTTTTATTCAAGTTATCATATGTTCTGCGACGAGATTATAGGCAGTTTAGAGAGTATTATTTGTGATATTTATTCCAAAGAACTTCAAAAACAGGAAGCGCCTGTTGCACAGATTACTCAGGCTTCGGAAAGCGTAGTTCCAAAGGCAAAGGATAACACTGCTCTACTGATTTTGTTGGAAACTGAAAGGGAGGCGCTCGCGTCTTTATCGCTTGCGGAGGAGGATAGGGAATCTGCAAACGAAATACTTTCAAAATTGACGGAGGCTGTTAAATTAAACGACGCGTCGCTTATTAAAGCTTTGGCTTACGGATATAATTACTTTGTTCTCTATACGGGTCTTGCAAGCGAAAGGTTGGAAGAGTTGTTTGAAATGCTCGGCGCAATCGTAGGTGACTAATGAGCCTTGAAGAAAAAAAGATAAATTCTAAACTCATATACGACGGCAAAATACTCTCTCTTTACGTTGACGACGTTACTCTTCCCGATGGCAAAACCTCTAAAAGGGAGTGCGTGCGCCATTGCGGAGGGGCGGGCGTGCTGTTTATTAAGGACGGAAAGGTTGCCCTTGTTAAGCAATACCGCTATCTTTACGGCAAGGAAATTTACGAAATTCCTGCCGGTAAAATCGATAAAGGTGAAGACCCTGCCGTGGCTTCTCAGCGCGAATTGAGGGAAGAGGCAGGCTATAAGGCGGAGGTAAAACACCTTTTAAATATATACCCTTCCCCCGGCTATACGGACGAGATTATCTATATTTATTATGCCGAAGGCGGAGAATACGTGGGCGGAAAGCTTGACGAGGGTGAGTTTTTAAACTGTGAGTTCTTCACTTTGGAAGAGGTAATAAAAAAAATCGAAAGCGGAGAAATCTGCGATGCAAAGACGGTATGTGCCGTATATAAATACATATCTTTAAAAAAGCAGTAAAAATTAAACGGGTCGCAAAAAAGCGACCCGTTCTTTTATTGTTTGTCAGTTGCAACCGCAGTCACAGCCCTTACCGCAGAAGATGTTATTTAAAGTACCGTTTTTCCACATAGTAAATATAAGAGCGATTAAAACGGGCGTACAGCTTCCGGCAAGAACGCCTTCCAGACCGTTTCCGCCACAAGCGGATGCGATGAGTAACAGAATGAGTATCCACAGACAGCTATTGCATCCGCAGAAGTTAGAAAATAAGTTCATTGTTTCCTCCTGTAAATTTATCTGCAAGGCGTTATGTAAAGGTTAAATTTTTCCTTGCAGTCCATAATTTTCGTTATGTTTTATAGTAAATTATATTTATTTTGCTCAAAAAATGTTACATAAGTTTTATTTGCTTGCTTATTTTTTTGCGGAATGATATACTTTTTATATTATAGTATTTTGATAACTTTTGGCTGTCACCGCAAGGGGCAGACCACAGGCGTGAGCCTAAGAGTTAAATAAATTTTTTTTGTCTGCGGATATTCTTTAAGAAATCCGACGGAGGTGTAAAATGAACAAAGTAGGCAAGTCACTCTTTAATGCTAAGTACGTCGCATATCTCGGCATACTTGCGGGTTTAGTAATCGCTTTGCAGATGCTCAGCGGTTTCATGAAAATCGGCGCAACGACCTTCTGTCTTGTTCTCGTTCCCATAATTTTGGGCGGAATAATACTCGGCGTTACGGCGGGCGCAATCTTGGGCGCATTATTCGGAATAGTTGTAATAATAGACGCTCTTATCGGGTTAGACGCTTTTACGCTCTATCTACTTAACGAGCAACCTGTGTTTACGGTAATTTTATGTATTGCTAAGGGCGTAGTGGCAGGCGTCATTCCCTCGCTTATCTATAAGCTAATCGCTAAGAAGAATAAGTACGTCGGCGTGTTTGTTGCTTCAATACTTGCCCCTATATGCAATACGGGCGTATTTGCAATCGGTGCGTTCTTTATAATTCAGCCCGTGTTAGATTTATTTATGTCTGTCGGCGTTGACTATACGGGCGTTTCACCTGCATATCTTGTATTTGTAGTACTTATCGGCGTTAATTTCTTTGTAGAGCTTGCAATAAATTTAGTGCTTGCTCCCGCCGTATATACAGTTAATAACGTAGTTTCTAAAAAATTTGCAATGAGGAAACAAAAGGCTAATGATAATCTGTCTTGACGTTGGTAATACTAATATTAAATACGCCCTTTTTGAAGGGGACGAGCTTGTTATTTCCTTCCGTGTTGCAACCGAACATAAAAAAACTTCGGACGAATACGGCGGACAATTGCTCTCAATATTGACAACCAACGGTGTTTCAGTGTCGGATATTAAGGGGGGGATAATCTCTTCCGTGGTGCCTTCGCTGGACTATACTATGGAGCGTATGTGCCGTAACTACCTTAAAATCGAACCTTTAATTTTGGGCGCAGGGCTTAAAACGGGGCTTAATTTAAGGGTAGATAACGCCAAGGAAGTGGGGGCGGACAGGGTTGTTAACAACGTTGCCTCCGTCAAAAAATACGGTGCGCCTTTAATTGTAATAGATTTCGGAACGGCAACAACTTTCAACGCTATAAACGAAAAGGGTGAGTTCATAGGCGGAGTAATCGCTCCCGGCATAAAGGGTTCTTTGGACAGCCTTGTCAACGGTACTGCAAAGTTACCGAGGGTGGAAATCGAACGCCCCGAAAAGGTTATAGGCACAAATACAGTCACCAATATGCAGTCGGGCATAGTCTATGGCTTTGCAGGTTTGGTGGAGTATATCGTTAAAAAGATTAAAAAGGAAATGAAATCGGAAGATATTAAGACCATAGCTACGGGCGGATTTTCCGAGGTTATTGCAAAGGAAATTTCCTGTATAGACAAAGTAGATAAATTGCTCACGTTAGAGGGGCTTAAATATCTGTATTATCTTAATACACAGGCATAATTTTAAAAACTTGAAAATTGTTTTTAAAGATTAGCAGGAGGAATAATATGAAGAAAATAGGCGTTGCTATTTTAGGACTCGGAGTCGTAGGTGGCGGTACGTATAAAATGCTTACCGAGCATAGAGAAGAATATAAAAAGACTCACGATATAGATATAACTGTTGAAAACGTACTTGAACTCAGAAAAGAACGTGCGCTTGCGCTCGGCGTAGAGGAGAGTAAGATTGCAGATAATATCGCGGTAATCTGCTCCAACCCCGACGTTGATATCGTCGTTGAGGTTATGGGCGGTGTAGAGCCTGCAAGAAGCTTTGTCCTCGATGCTCTCAACGCAGGTAAATCTGTCGTAACTTCCAACAAGGAGATGTATTGCAAATGCTCTCACGAGTTGGAAAAGTCGGCAAAGAAGAACCATTGCGGACTGTTCTATGAAGCAACGTGCGGTGGCGGTATCCCCATTATCCGCGCCCTTTTAGATAACCTTCAGGGCAACAAAATTACTTCGATGATGGGAATTATAAACGGTACTACCAACTATATTCTCACTAAGATGTCGCGCGAGGGCGCGTCTTATACCGACGTGTTGAAGGAAGCACAGGCGCTCGGTTATGCAGAGGCAAACCCTACCAACGACGTAGAGGGATTCGATACAACGTATAAGCTCTCCATTCTTTCCAGCCTTGCTTTCCATACAAAGATTCCTTACACAAAAATTTACCGTGAAGGTATTACTGGTATAAGCGTAAAGGATATAAATTACGGCAAACAGCTCGGCTACGTAATGAAGCTACTTGCAATCGGTAAGAACGAGGGCAACGGAATAGAGGTAAGGGTTCACCCTTCGTTTATCAAGGCGGAACACCCCCTTGCGTCTGTAAACGATAGCTATAACGCAGTATATCTCACGGGCGACTACGTAGAGGACGTTATGCTCTACGGCAGGGGTGCAGGCGCAGAGCCTACCGCAAGTGCAATCGTCGGCGACGTAATCTATTGCGCAACCCACACTAACTATCCTTATTCCACGTTTGTAAATACTGCCGATGCCTCTCCTTCGACTAAATTTATCGAAAATTTCAGCAGTGCATATTATATCCGTATTGACGCTTGCGATAAGACTGGCGTCCTTGCAAAGGTAACTTCAATTTTCTCTCGTTGCGGAATAAGCGTTTCCCAAATGGTGCAGGAGGACGAAGGAAGCTTAGAGGACGGCACCGTGCCTATTATCTTCATAACGCATAAGACAAAAGAATACAGCGTTAAAAAGGCAGTTGACGAAATCAACGCTATCCCCGAAATCGCTAAGGTGGCTTCCGTTGTCCGCGTCGTAGGTTAACAAATTAAATAAACGGTAATAAGAACCCCGTCGGTTAAGCCGACGGGGTTCTGCTGTTCAATCGCATTTGTTTGTTAACGCCTTAAATGTTATTAGAGCATAGGTCGGAAAACGTAGATTAAAGCGTTAACAAGTCTTACAGGTGCGCTCTGCTTGCAATTTTCTCGCGTTAATTCTTTTGAAAGATTCATAGTGTGTTCAAAGTCGTCTTTAATATCTTTAATGCAGGGCGTTTTGTAGAGTAACGCACCGCATTCAAAGTGATGAACAAGACTTCTGTAATCGAGGTTAATCGTCCCCACAAACGCCAATTCGTCATCTACTAATATACTTTTAGCATGGATAAATCCCGGCATAAATTCATAGAATTTAACCCCTGCATCTAAAAGCGAAGGGAATTTTGAACGGGTAATATTGAAAATAATCTTTTTATCGGGGGTGTGCGGAGTAATTATGCGCACGTCAATTCCGCGCATAGACGCATTGCGCAGGGCGTTGGTTAAGGCGTAATCGATGATAAAGTAAGGCGTGGTAATATATACGTACTTTTTCGCCTTGTTTATCATATTTATAAATACGTTTTCGCCGACCTGTTCTTTGTAGTAGGGCTTAGGTCCGTCGCCGAAAACGCAAACGTAACCCTCATCGTCATACTTCTCATATTCAATGCCGAGGTATTTTTCGTAATCGGATAGTTTTTTGGAAGTTACGTCGAATAACTGCAAAAACATAGTTGTCAGATTGGCAACGGCAGGGCCTTGAATTTTGATTGCGGTGTCCTTCCAATATCCGAGTTTCTTATCGAGGTTAATATATTCGTCAGCAATGTTAAGTCCGCCCGTATAGGCAACTTTGCCGTCGATTACTGTAATTTTTCTGTGGTCTCGGAAGTTGAAAATTCCGGAAACAACGGGATGAAAGGAATTGAATTTACAGCAGTTAATTCCCTCTTTGCGAAGTTTACGGTAGTATTCGGTTTTTTGCAGACCTGCGTTGCCTATGTCGTCGTACATAACCCTGACTTCAACGCCTTGCGCTACCTTACGTTTTAGTATCTCATAGATTTGGTTCCACATACTGCCTTCGGCAATAATGAAGTACTCTATAAAAATAAACTTTTCAGCACTTTCAAGGTCGGCTAATAGGTTGGGGAACATATCTTCCCCCGATTTAAAATAGGTAACTTTGTTGGAAAAGCTTCCGTAAGAGTATGACGTCTTGTTAAGGTAGTTTTCAAAATCGATAAATTCCGGGCAACGCTCTGCAACTTCTTTGCCGTGTTCTTGCGTAGGAGTAACGTAATTTAATGTTTTTTGGTTAATAGAAACAAGCCTTTTCATCTGCTTTCTGTTCATTCTCGGATTAGCGAAAAGAACGTACGTCATCAACCCGAACAGCGGAAGTAAAAGCATTATAATAAGCCAAGGCAGTTTAAATTCGGGCGGGTCGTCCTTGTTTATAATATAAAGGAAAACAAAAAAGCTAAGCACGTAACAAAATACCATAAATGGAGTAAAATACGCGCTTAACGTAAACAAAAACACCGCAATTAAAGCCACTTGAATTAAAAGCAGTAACGCGACTATAAAAAATTTACTAAACAGATGCTTTAATAGTTTCATATCTTTTGTACCAAAAAAACCTAATTAAATTATAGCGTTATAATATTAGTAAATCAATTAAATGAAAAAATATTTAACCTGTTTAACAAAAATTTCACAAAATAAAGTCATTCTTGGCTTCCCTAAAGAATAGGGAAGCTGTCTCGCAGAGACTGAAGAGTTTGATATTTTTAATAAAATTCACCCTTTGTCATTACCTCGTCCTCGCGTCATTGCGAACGAGCCACTTGTGGCGAAGTGTGGCAATCCCAGAGTACTCCCTTGTCTTAGTCGTCATTGCGAACGGAGTTGAAGCGGAGTGTGGCAATCTCAAAGTACGAAGTCAGAATATGCAAATCCTTGCACAAAACAAAAATCCCCAAACAACAAAAGCTGTTTGGGAATTTCTGGCGCAGAGGAGAGGATTACTTCGCCGTAATTGCAAAAAGCTTATATCAAACATAGCAGTCGGCTCGTGCCGTTGCAAGCAACGGGGCGCACCTCAACGGAGGTTCTTCACCTCTTAGATGACACAAAATAACGCCCTGCCGATAGAAATCGTCAGGGCGTTATTGGCGCAGAGGAGAGGATTACTTCGCCGTAATTGCAAAAAGCTTATATCAAACATAGCAGTCGGCTCGTGCCGTTGCAAGCAACGGGGCGCACCTCAACGGAGGTTCTTCACCTCTTAGATGACACAAAATAACGCCCTGCCGATAGAAATCGTCAGGGCGTTATTGGCGCAGAGGAGAGGATTCGAACCTCCGTACGTATTCCTACGTAACACGATTTCGAGTCGTGCGCATTCGACCACTCTGCCACCTCTGCAAACTAACGTATTACAGTTTATATTAAATTCAAATAAAATTCAAGCAATTTTATGTCGCTTGCGTTAAAATTTTAAAAAAGTACTTGACATATACCGTATGGGGGTATATTATAGTGATAAATCAAATACCCTATTGGGGTATATACGGAGCAAAATAATGTCAGAAGAAAAGTGTTGCTGTCACTGTGAAGAAGGCGAAAAAATAAAAGTAAGGGGAGAGGGCGAATACCGTGACCTTTTGAACAGACTTAAAAGGATAGAAGGGCAGGTTAGGGGCATACAGAATATGGTCGAAAACAACGCCTACTGCGCAGACATACTCATACAGGTTTCTGCAATCAACGCCGCCTTAAACAGCTTTAACAAGCGTTTGCTTGCCAACCATATACGCACGTGCGTTGCCGACAATATTAAAAGCGGTAACGATGAAGTCATTGACGAACTCGTCAATCTCTTACAAAAGTTAATGAAGTAAGGATATAAAATGGTTAAAGATTACGATATAACGGGTATGACCTGCTCCGCCTGCTCATCGGGAATAGAGCGGTCTGTAAAAAAATTAAAGGGCGTAAAGAGTGCGTCAGTCAGCTTAATGGCTAAATCGATGCACGTTGAATTTGACGAAAACCAACTCTCGGAGCATAGCATTTTCGAGTGCGTAGAGGGGTTGGGTTACGGTATATTTCAGTCAGGCGAAACGCCCGCAAAAGCCAAGGATAACGAGGAGAAAAATTTATTTCTTCGTTTTATAATATCCGTTTGTCTTCTCGTGCCTATAATGTTTTTAGCAATGGCGCTTCCGCATATAGTAGAGCTTGGCACAAACTTAAAGTGGTCTGCGCTTGCCCAATGCATACTTGCATTAGCCGTGCTGATTGTCAATTATAAGTACTTTACACGCGGTTTCTTTGCACTTATTAAAAAGGTACCCAATATGGATACGCTTGTGTCGTTAGGTACGGGCGTGTCGTTTATATATTCGCTTGTAATTACAATTTTGCTGTTTGTAGGCGTTAAGCTCGAAGGATATCACCTTTATTTTGAAAGTTCTGCGATGATTCCCGCTTTGGTTGACGTGGGTAAATGGCTGGAAGAAAAGTCTAAGAAAAAGACGGGCGACGAGATTGAAAAGCTTTTGCGCCTTGCCCCCGATACCGTGACCGTGGAAGTTGACGGTGAAAGGGTTAAGGTCCCTGCAAAAAACGTTAAGTTTGGCGATATCGTAGTAGTAATGGAGGGCGACTATATCCCCGTTGACGGCGTTGTAGAGGAAGGTCACGCCTTTGTCGATAAATCTGCAATCACGGGTGAGAGTGTCCCCGTAGAGGTAAGCGAGGGCGATACGGTTACTACGGCTTCCGTAAACGTTGGCGGAGTAATAAAGGTACGCGCCTGCAAGGTGGGCGGAGACACAACCTTAGCTCAGATTATAAAAATGGTAAGACAGGCAGGTGCGTCTAAACCGCCTATTCAAAAGTTTGCCGATAGGGTTGCAGGAATTTTCGTCCCTGTCGTAACGGCGATTGCCCTTTTGACCTTTGTGGTGTGGATGCTCATAGACGGCGGAATAAATCCCGACCATTGCGTAAATTACGCCATAGCCGTACTTGTAGTGTCCTGTCCTTGCGCTCTTGGGCTTGCAACTCCCGTTGCGGTAATGACGGCTACGGGTAAGGGCGCATCGCTGGGCGTGTTGTTTAAATCTGCAGAAGCTTTGCAGAAAACGCGTGAAATAAACTGCGTTCTGCTCGATAAAACTTCAACAATAACCGAGGGCAGACCGCAGGTTTCAGACTTTTTGACGTTTGGAATAGAGAGGGAAAAGGCGCTGTCGATTGCAGGGGGAATAGAAAAAAATTCCAATCACCCCTTGGCTAAGTGCATATATGCCTACTGCGGTGGCGGAGCCGAAGTTGAGCAGTTCGCCTATACGGTAGGAAAGGGCGCGTCTGCGGTGTGTAAGGGCGTAAAATACAGGCTGGGGAATTCTGCACTCATTTCAGATATAAAGATTAGTTCGGAAGTAAAACGCAGTGCCGAACGGCTCTCTTCGCAGGGGAAAACCGTAACCTACCTTGCCGATAATAAACGCGTTCTTGCAATATTTGCGTTAAGCGATAAAGTAAAGGACAGCAGTGCAGAGGCAATATCTCTCTTCAAAAAACGCAATTTAAAAATAGCTATGCTTACGGGCGACAGCGAACAGACGGCAAAAGCAGTAGCAAAAAGCGTTGGTATAGACGACTATGTTGCAGGCGTTCTGCCCGAAGATAAGTTGCGCCTTGTCGAAAAAATGCAGAGCGTAGGCGCAACCGTTGCAATGGTTGGCGACGGCATAAACGACAGCCCCGCGTTAAAGTCGGCGGACGTCGGCGTTGCGATAGGTAACGGTACTGACGTTGCGATTGACAGCGCAGGCGTAGTGCTTGTAAGCGGAGATTTAAGGGCTTTAGATACGGCAATCGATTTAAGCCGAGCTACGGTAAGAAACATTAAACAAAACCTCTTCTGGGCGTTTATCTATAATATAACTATGATTCCCGTATCGGCAGGCGTTTTAACCCCGTTAAATTTCACCTTTAACCCTATGCTCGGTGCGCTGTGTATGTGTTTAAGTTCACTCTTTGTGGTGGGTAACGCACTAAGGCTTTTAAGATATAAAAATAAAAATCTAAGCCACGCTTCGGGTGAAAATAAAGAAGTAGCTACAGCCGTTGAAAATACGGATAAAAATAATCAAGAAAAAGAGGAGGAATCTTCAATGAAAAAGATAGTTTCAATAGACGGAATGTGTTGCGAACATTGCGCTAAAAGGGTAGAAAAGGTGCTGTCGGCGGTGAGCGGAGTAGTCTCTGCGGACGTTAAGCTTAAAAAGAAAATTGCAGTAATCCGTAGCCGTGAAGAGATTTCCGACGAGGAAATTAAAAAGGCGGTAACCGAAGCCGGCTATACCGTGACGGGTATAGAGAGTAAATGACAAAGCTTTTGAATAACTGACAATATAAGCCAAAAAGTCATATTGACGCACGCTCATATTTACCTATATAATTGTATGCATACGGAGGTGTTTGCGTATGCAGGATATGATGCTTCTTGACAAACGCACAAAAGAACTTGTCGAAGAATACGTTCCCGAAGGGGACGTCCTTGACAGTATAACTTGTTTTTTCGGTGTGTTTGCTGACCCTACAAGGGTACGCATGCTCTCCGCTCTTGCCATTTCCGAGATGTGTGTAACCGATTTATCGAGGGTGCTTGATATAAATCAAACTACCGTATCCCATCAGTTAAGGCTTTTAAAAAACCTCGGAATAGTAAAGTGTATGCGCAACGGCAAGATTATAACCTATTCCCTCGTTAACGATACGGTAAACGACGTTATGCTTAAAGGCGTAGAATTTTTAGGTTGTTAAGGCGTAATTTGGTTCGACTTATATAGTTCAAACAGCTTTTTATTGACTTAACGGTGCCGATATATTATAATTTTTTATCGGTACTGTTATGAAAAAGCATTTTAACCTGCGTTTGCCCGTAATTTATTCGGCAACGCTTGCTTTTGGAATTATATGCGCGGTGTTGTGCGCTTGTTTTAAAATAGACGGAGTATGGCTTCTCTTGCCTGCGGTATTGCTCTTTATCGTCGCTTTGGCGTATGTGATAAAGACTAAAAAAAGCGGTAAAGCCTTTGCCGTCTTTTCAGTCGCTCTCGTCTATCTTTTAGGCGCAATCTATTGCTATGCCGTTATATACTCCTATTCGGATAGGGAATTTTTTATAAATTCTGCCGTCACGATAACGGGAAGGGTGGAGGATACGGGCGTCTCTTCCGCAGGGAACAGTTATATAATTTTGTCAAATCTTAAGTTCGGAGATAAGAAAGTAAACGGTAAGCTCATTGCCTATCTGTTAGACAGTGCGGAGGGATATTGCAGGCGCGGTTATACCGTAAGCTTTTATTCCGAACCGGAGCTTCTGTCCTTCTTTTCCGACGGCTCCGTAGATTATAGGACGGCACAAGGCATAAAATATTCGTGTTTCGTTGCAGGAAGTTTTAAGTCGCAATACGGCTTTTCGCTGTTCGGTGAAATAAATAATTATATCCAAAAACTGCTGTTTAACAATTTAAACAGGGAAACGGCTTCTGTGTGTAACGCTCTTCTCACAGGTAATGCAGACTTTATTTCACAGGGTACGATAACGGCTTTCCGTTACGGCGGTATAGCGCATATCTTCGCCGTTTCGGGGCTACATATAGGCGTCGTATATGGCGTTTTAAACTTTATTTTCAAAAAGATAGGGCTAAATAAATTTGCTTCTTCTGCTATAATAATAGCTTTTATAACGCTATATTCGGGTATATGTCTGTTCTCATCGTCGTCAGTAAGGGCGGTAGTAATGTGTTCGGTGTCGGCAATAGCTTCCTGCTTTCACAAAAAGTACGATTCCTGGAACGCCCTTTCGCTCTCGGCAATAATAATATTGCTTATAAACCCTCTTGCTTTATTTCAAGTGGGGTTTGCGCTGTCTTTCGGTGCAATGTTAGGCATTGTCCTGCTATCAAAAAATATCTCTTCGGCGTTAAGATTTTTGCCTGAAAAGGTAAGCGCAACTTTGGGAGTGGGTTGGTCGGCACAGTTTGCAACTCTCCCCGTTTTAGCTACTTCGTTCGGGTATATATCGATAGCAGGGCTGTTTTTAAACTTTATATTCATTCCGCTGATTTCTGCGTTATACGTATTTTTGTTGGCGTTAACCTTGTTGTCTGCGATAATGCCGTTTGCCGAAGGTGCGCTAATAACTTGCGCCTCACTGCCCATTGAATTTATAATGAGCATAGTCACGCTGTGCGGTTTTGAAAACGCTATAATTTCCGGCGAATTTAGCCGTTGGATATACGTGCCTTTCATCGTTATCGCAATAGGCATAACCGATAAAATAAGGCAACGCCTTTATTTAAGGGGAGCGTTTATATTCTTTTCAGCTACGGCATTGTTTTTCTGTTCTGTTTTCCCCGAATACGGCAAAGGCACTTGCGCATACTTCGGTGCGGGTTACGACGGCGCGTATATCTATTTGAACAATAAACACGGTACGGTTCTTGTCGTTACCGAGGATATAGACGAAGTACCTCAGGCGTTTTGCGAAGAGGCGGACAGCCTTGTAATTTGCGGTGGAGAAAACAGCTTAGAGGCTCTGTTTGCTCTCGGAAATAAATTCGATAGCGTATATATGAGGGGTAACATTCCCTATCTGTATCCCTTCGACAGTTGTGAAATTACTTATTCGGATAGCTTTACCGTCTGCGGAATAGATTTTACTTACCAAGAAGACGTACTCTATATCGATACCGACGGTGCAAAATTAGCGGTGGTTACGGCGGAAAAGGGAACTGCTTACGGTCAAATACCTCAAGGTTTGAATTTATGTCTGTACTGTTACGGTACGCAATCGCCCTTGCTAATAAACGATAGAGAAAGTTACAATCTGTCGAAATGCGGAAAGATGAAATACATTTTCAGTGCAGGGGAGCTTTTCCCTGCATATGCGGTGTTAAAGGAATAACTTATGAAGTTTACCGAACTTAAAGAAGATTTAAAAAATATCAGAAGAAGCATTTATCTCTTTGAAGGGGTGGATGCGTATTTCCGTAGCTCTGCCGAAAATCAGGTTAAGACTGCCTTCTTGCAGAACGCAGAACTCAATTTCACCTCTTTCGACGGCTCACGGTATAAGGGGTCGGCAATAAAGGATATCACGTCCGCACTGTCGGTCTTTCCTTTTATGTCCGATTGCAGAATAGTAAAGGTAAGCGAATTTTATCCTACGGAGGACGATTACGAAAAATATTTAAAACCCGTATTTGAAGATTTCCCCCAAACTTCTACTTTAATAATAGTCAACTCCCAGTCGAAGGGCGGTTGCGACTTAAAGAGGAAGAAGTGCATTTCTTACTTCGATTGCGGTAAATCGGATAGGGAGACGGTGGCAAAATGGTGCTACCTTACTATGAAGCGTGCAGGCGTTTCCTCTTCTGTGGAGGCGTGCGAAGCCATTGCCGACTATTGCCTTTGCGATATGTCAAGGGTAAGTAAGGAAGTAGAAAAGCTTATAGATTTAGATAAGGGTTCTTTAATTACTAAGTCGGACGTCGATGAACTCGTGTATAAGGACGCCGATTACAGGATATACCAGATGACGGGTGCGGTTGCAAGAAGAGATTACGATTCTTACGTTGCAATATGCCGTGATTTGCTTGTGAAGGGATATGATCAAAATTCAGTAATATCTTCACTTTTGAATTATTTCAAAAACCTTTTAACGGCGCTAACCTCCGACGTGCCTGCAACCGAGCTTGCCTCTCTGCTTAAAATGAGCGAATACGCCCTCGGAAAGACAAGACAGCAAGCCAATCAGATAGGAGAGGAAAGGCTTGTTAAACTTATAAATTCTCTGTATGAAGTATCGTCGTCGTTAAAGAACGGTTCGGTTACCGCGGACGGAGCGTTGTTCGTTGCCACGTCAGACGTTTTGTTTGCTTAAACAGACTAAAAAAATGCACATAATATAATAAAGCGTCTAAAAAACGCTTTATTTTTTTTACTTAAATAAGTATAATAATATATAAAGTTATTTACGTTAGCGGAGAATTATTCTGTGAATATTCAGCTTTTAGCTATGAACGGTCAGTTCTGGATAGATTATTGGGAAAAAGTTAAGAATATGGCTTTGTCTTTCGATTTAAGTTATATTCTTGAATTTTTAATCTTTACAGTATCCTTTTATCTTGTTTTCAAAATTTTAAAGGAAAATAAGGCGACGAAGCTTATTGTTTTGCTTTGTTTAGCAGTAGTGACTTTCGGTGTTGCAGTCAGCTTTTCCAATGCGCTTAATTCGGCGACGTATGCAATAATAATCATTCTTTTAGAGCTGATTGTCCTTACTGTGTTCAATACGGAAATCAAGCGTTCGCTTCTCGGTACGGGCAATAAAAAACATATCAGGAAGGAGACCGACACTGCAACCGTCAGGGATATAGAGTATATAATCGACGAGTTTATACACGCCGTTCAGCATATGTCCAAAAACGATATCGGTGCGCTGATTGTATTGTCGAACAACAATCTCCCCGAAGGCATAATTTCAAGCGGTACTACAATAAATGCCGATATTAACGCACCTATGATAGAGGCTATTTTCTATCCCAAGGCACCTTTGCACGACGGAGCGATGATTATAGATGGTTATAAAATTCACGCCGCGGGCTGTTTCTTACCGCTCATTCAAAACGACAACCTCCCTCAGGAAGTCGGCTCTCGCCACCGTGCCGCTCTGGGAGTTACTGCTGTAGCGTCTGTAACCGCGATTGTCGTATCTGAGGAAACAGGCATAATATCCATTGCGAAAAACGGCGAGATTGTTAAAAAGTACGCCAGCGATTCGGACCTTAAAAATCTGTTAAGCGACTATTATTGGACAGACCTTACGGGAGGCGATTTAAAGTAATGAAAAAGATTGGCAAGTTTTTTAAAGAGTTTTTTACAACTAACATTGTTTTGAAGTTGGTTGCGGTTGTTCTTTCCGCATTCGTTGTGGTAATGTTAAATATTGTGTGATTAAAATGAAAGCAATAAAGATACCAGAAATTCTGCTTCCTGCGTCTGCCGATATGTCTAAATGGGCGGTAAACGCCTGCGACCAGTTTACGTCGGATAATAAATATTGGAGCGATTTAGACAAATTTGTCGGTCAAAGCCCTTCTTGTTTAAGGCTTATTTACCCCGAAATATATTTAAAGGATAACCCCGAAAAGCGCATAGAGGAGATAAACGCCAATATGCGTTCGTACCTTAAAGAGGGTATATTCAAAACGGTTGAAGGCGGGCTTATACTTGTTGAACGTACCACGCAATCGGGTACCCGAACAGGCATAGTGCTTGCAATCGATTTGGAGGAGTACGACTTTGCAAAGGGTTCTAAGGCGCTCATTCGCTCTACCGAGGCAACCATTTTAGAGAGAATTCCGCCCCGCGTTAAGATAAGGGAAAACGCCCCCATAGAACTCCCCCACGTAATGCTTTTGTATAACGACAAGGAAAACTTAGTACTTTCCAAAGCAGAGAGGGGGGAAGTTTTGTACGACTTCACTCTCAATATGGGCGGAGGCAAGGTAAAGGGAACGTATATAAATAATTCCGAAGAGGTTGTAAATGCCTTCTATAAGGTCATGGAAGACGCAAACTACGGCAACGGCGAAAAGCTTTTGTTTGCAGTTGGCGACGGCAACCACTCCCTTGCAACGGCAAAGACCTGTTGGGAAAACATCAAAAAAACTCTCACCCCCGAAGAGGCGGAAAATCACCCTGCAAGATACGCTTTAGCTGAGGCAGTAAATATCTACGACCCCGCGCTCTTCTTCGAGCCTATTCACAGACTTGTAAAAACAGATAAGGCGGAAGAGTTTGTAAAAGGTTATATTCAAGAGGGAAGCGGAAAGGCTAAGATAGTCGTTAACGGCAACAAAACGGAGATTTCTTTCCCCGAGGACGTACCCGAGGGAATAAGGAAGTTAGACGCGTATATCTCTTCGTTTTTAAATGAGTTCGGCGGTGAAGTCGATTATATTCACGGAGAAGACGAAATTACTTCCTTTTCAAACGAAGGCGTGGGAGTAATACTTCCCGCAATAGGAAAGGACGACTTTTTCCGTCTGATTGTAACGGGCGGAAATCTCCCCAGAAAGACTTTCTCTATGGGAGAAGGTAACGAAAAAAGATACTATATAGAAGCAAAGGCGATAAAATAAATGGCACTTAAAGTTTGTAAATTCGGCGGAACGTCCATGGCGGACGGCAACGTAATGAAGTCGGTTAAAAAGATAATAGAGGCAGACCCTTCACGCAGATTTGTGGTTGTGTCAGCTCCCGGTAAAAGGTTCAGCGGAGATATAAAGGTTACAGACCTTTTGTATTCCTGCTATGATGAAATAGAAAAGGAAGGTAACTGTAAGAAAGCCTTCTCGCAAGTTAGAGCAAGGTTTGAAAGCATTGCAAAGGAATTAAACATAGGTTTAAACTTCACCCCCGTTCTTGACGAAACAGAGAAGAGAATGAACGAGGAGAAGAGCAAAGATTTCTGCGCTTCCCGCGGTGAATACCTCAGTGCAAGGGTTATGGCAGAGGTCTTGGGTGCGAAGTTTATCGACAGCGAAGACGTCGTGTTCTTCAAAGAGGATGGACTTTTAGACGATAAAAAGACCTATACGACAATAGCAAAGTGTTGCGAAGGCGTTGAAAAGGCAGTGTTCCCCGGCTTCTACGGTCAGGACGTTAACGGCAAAATTAAGACCTTTTCAAGGGGTGGTTCGGATATTACAGGTGCAATCGTAGCAAGGGCGTTAAGTGCTTCCGAGTATGAAAATTGGACGGACGTTTCGGGCTTTTTGGCTTGCGACCCCAGAATAGTCAGCAATCCCCAAGTTATAAAATCGCTCTCCTATAAGGAGCTTCGAGAGCTTTCGTATATGGGAGCTAACGTCTTACATTCAGAGAGTATTTTCCCCGTTCGTAAGGTCAATATTCCCATTAGAATTAAAAACACCTTCCGCCCCGAGGACGAGGGTACGGCAATTCTCCCCATAACTCAATACACTCCTTCGGGTAACATAGTAACGGGTATAGCAGGCAAAAAGAATTTTACCGTCATTCTCATAGAAAAGAGCCATATGAACTCCGAAGTCGGCTTCATTCGTAAGGTGCTTTCCGTATTGGAGAGAAACAATATTTCGGTAGAGCATATACCATCAGGAATAGACACTATGTCGGTTGTGGTAGAGGCTGACCTTTTAAGCGGATACAAACTTGAGAAAGTACTTGAAGAAATCAAATACGACGCAGAACCCGACGTAATAAGGGTAATGGAAAACGTTGCGTTAATCGCAACCGTGGGTCACGGTATGTCGTCTTCTATCGGTACTTCTGCAAAGCTTTTTAAAGCTATGTCCGAAGCTAACATAAACGCAAAACTTATCGACCAGGGTTCAAGCGAACTCAACATAATAGTAGGCGTTAAAAACGAAGATTGCGAAAAGTGTATCTCTGCAATTTATCACGAGTTCTTCGATTGATTTAAAACTATTACAATAGAATAAAAGCACAATAAATTCAAAGCACAGGGCTGATTGCTCTGTGCTTTTTATGTTTAACGCCTTTTATTTAAAGATAGCTACTCAATATTTTTAAGCACTAAAAAGATTTATTTATCATAATATGTAATACACCTTTTATGACGTTAAGCCTTTGTATGATTGTTAAGGACGAGGAGCAGACCCTCGCAAGATGCCTTGATTGCGTAAAGGAAATTGCCGACGAAATTATAATCGTTGATACGGGTTCGTCCGACAACACCGTAAGCATAGCCAAAAATTACACCAATAAAATATATTTTTTTAAATGGTGCGACGATTTTTCTTCGGCGCGTAACTTTTCATTTTCAAAAGCTACGTGCGAGTTTGTTATGTGGTTAGACGCCGACGACGTTATAACCAAGGACAATGCGGAAGAGATTGTAAAGCTTAAAGGCAAAGATAATTTCGACGTTGCCTTTTTAAAATATGCCGTAGCGTTTGACGGCGAGAAACCTACCTTTGTTTATTACAGGGAGAGAATAATCCGCCGTTCGCTCAACCTTTTATGGCAGGGAGAAGTACACGAAGCTATAACGCCAACGGGCAGAATAATCTATTCCTCTGCGTGTATTTATCACAAAAAGGTTAAGAAAAACCCTGCCTGTCGTAACCTCGAAATCTACCGGAGTAAGATTAGAAGGGGAGAAACTCTTGACGAAAGACAAAAGTTTTACTACGGCAGAGAGCTTTATTTTAACGGCTATTATTTGGAGAGCGTGGGCGTATTAGAGGACTTTCTTAAGGGCGGAGGTTGGGTAGAAAATAAGATAGAAGCCTGCAAAACGCTTTATTATGCGCTTATGCATTTGAAGAGGGAGAGCGAGGCTGAAAAGGCAATATTATACGCCCTTTCCCTATCATATCCAAGGGCGGAAGAGTGTTGTATCCTTGCAAATATTTTCAAAACAAAGGGGGAGTACGATTCGGCAATATACTGGTATGAACGCGCTATCATGTCAAAAGAGAGTGCGCAGAACGGAGGGTTTGTAAATCTTGATTACTTGGGATTTATTCCTGCAATTCAGCTGTGCGTAATTTACGACAAACTTGGCAATTTGGAAGAGGCAAATAGATTTAACGAAATAGCAGGTTCGTTCAAACCGAACGACAAAAGCTATCTTTACAACAAACAATATTTTAAAAATAAATTACCGAGAGGTGACTGACGAAAGAATATGAATAAAAAGAACTTTACCATTTTACTTGCCTGCGACTGCTGTGGCGGTTGCGGTGGTTGCGGTTGTTCGCGTGGTTTTGAAACGATAGTGCTTACTACAGGCGCAACGGGTGCCACAGGTGCCACAGGTCCTACGGGAGCTACGGGAAGAACGGGTTGTCGCGGTGCAACAGGAGCGACAGGAGCTACGGGGGCTACGGGTGCGACAGGAGCTACAGGCGTTTCTGAAACCATAGCGGTCGGCACGACTACTACGGGAGACCCCGGTACAGAGGCAACAGTAACCGACAGTGGCGGTTCCCCTAACCACGTCTTCGACTTTGTTATTCCCAGAGGAGCCGACGGCGCTGACGGGGAAGACGGTGCAACAGGCGCTACAGGTGCTACAGGCGCCACAGGCGCTACAGGTGCAACAGGTCCTACGGGGCCCAAATGCAAAAAGGGTTTTGCCGTGGAAAACGCCATGTGTGAAAACGAAGTTTTAAGGCAGTTCAATAAACTACTTCAAAGTTTAAGGTCTGCCGAAATTATAGAGGACAAATAAAAAAAACAGCCCTGTCTGATTATCAGGCAGGGCTGAACTTATGTAATATTAGTCGTGTTCGTCTTCAAGATTTTTGGATAATTCCTTCTGTTCGTCAACGAATTCCTGAGCTACTTTCTTGTCTTTTTTAGTTACTTTGTATTCGGTTTTTGCGCCTTGGTCTATTACTACGTGCGTGTAAGAAATATCAATGCCTTCCGAAGTAAGAATAGAACGGTATTCGCGGAGCAAATCTCTCTGTACCTGGAAGCGGTCCACTTCATTACAGGTCGCAACTATTTTTACGGTAACGTTTGAATCCTTGTATTCAGTTACGCCCTTATAGAAAGGACCTTCGATAATTCCGGGAATTTTCTCCTTAAAGCCTGCAAGCTTACTTTCAAACAGCTTTTCGATATGCTCGATGGGAACGTCGTAGGGGAAGTCGCAATCGACGACGGCAAGGGAGGGCTGTCTTGAAAGGTTAACGATATTTTTAATATCGCTGTGGTTCATAATCTTGATGTTGCCGGCGGCGTCTAAGAGCTTTGTGGTTCTTATACCGATTTCAATTACTTCGCCTCTAAATCCGTCAATCGAAATAATTTCACCCGTGTTGAACTCGTTTTCAAAGATAATGAACATACCTGCAATAATATCGGCGATGAGCGACTGTGCGCCAAGACCTACGATAAGAGTGAGTACTCCGACCGAAGCGATAAGGGCGGTGGTATTAACTCCGCAAGCCTTCAATGCGTAGATAATAACCGCGATTGCGCAACCGTATTTAACAAATCCGTCTAAAAGGCTTACAACCGTCTTTGTGCGGTCGGACTTTTTAAAACGAATTCTGAAAAGCGAACGTAAGACTTTGGATACGGATAGGATGAGCAGAATGTTAATAAGACAGCTTAAAAACAACTGTGCGGTTGTCATTTTTAAAGTAACTGTTTCGCCTGCTTCGTTGACCGTCTCTTTTACTACCCATACGTATTTGTTAAAAAATTCTTGGGTAAATGCAGAATCGGGAATAGCAAACTTTAAAATAACAAAAGTTATGTATGCTATGATGACTGCTACGGAAATACCAATCAAAACAAAATTGATTATTTCCTTTGTTGAAAATTTCTTTTTCATTGTCCGTTCTCCTATTTATTGTGCTTTAACTTGCAATATTTGTTGTTTCAAATTTATATAGGCAGGATTGGTTGCCTTTAACTTCCGTTGCCTGAGTAATTAAAGTTCGTGTGAGTACAAACCCGCTACCATCAACGTACGTAGTACCTGTACAACCAAGTTCCGCCTCGCCCGTAATGGTTCCGCTGTAACTTGTAATGGTATCCGTAACGTACTGCGATAAGTCAATCGTTTCGTTATAATACCAACCGCTTCCCTCAGAGGGTTCTGCCTGAACGGGGGTGAGAGTAAAGCTTATATTTTCACCGTTAATTGTTAAGTTTATCGATATATCCGACGTGAGCTTACCGCTTATGCCTATCGTCAGCGTATTCGTCGTTTCGTCAAGCAAAGCATGGCCACAGTATTCGGAATAATAGCCGTCCGCCGTAAGCGAAGTAACTATCGAACCGCTCGGATAAACCAAATCACTTGTTACGTAGCAAGTACCATCTACGTTAACAAATTCGGCGTAATTTACGATGTAACTTCCTGCAGGCAGGTTTTCAAATTTAGCAACGGCTTCCGTTCCCGTACATTCATAATCCGTATATGTTGTGTTGCCATCGTTATCATGGCCGATTAACCTTAGCGTTACCGTATAATATCTGTCGTAACCTTCCGTCGGTTTGGGGTTAACGTATATATATACGTTTGTCGTTCCGTCGTCGTTATACGTAACCATTGCGTCGCCGGGGTTGGGGGTATTTATAAAGAGGTCGAGTGAAGAGTACTCGGAGGGAGTTGACAAAGTCTTTGCAATTGAACTTGTTTCGCTCTCATTTCCGTCTATCACTGTGTAAAGCCCAAAGGTATAGTCCGCACCCTCGGTAAGCCCTTTAAAGGTTACGGGTTTGGCAAGGTCGTCGCCTGTCAGATTTTCAGCCGAGGTTACTTGCTCTCCGTCGCTGTTAAACACCTTTACGGAAATTGAGTCGCCTTGGTTTGTATATCCGTCCAAGAACAGCCTTACTTTAGTTACGCCCTCAGTATAATCATCGTTATAGCTTGCGTTGTAAATTTCTATCTTAGATAGCGAAACCTTTGTGGTTACGAAAGCGTTAAGCGTCTTTGTGTCGCTTATCGTGCGATATTCCGAACCGATAAAATCAGTGATTAGATTTTGTTCGTCGAATGAAGATAAGAGGGAGTTAACCGTAATTTTAACGACGGGGTTAAAACTTATTTGGTTTAACATTACAGAGTAGCCTTTTTCGGTCCAGTCGCTTTCGGTTAACGTGAAGGTTTCTACGCTTAAATCGTCGTGGGTCACTTCAATCTCTATTTCACCGTCGATTTCATTGTCGATATCAAACCTAAGCTCATCGTCAACTACGCTTGCACTCCAACTCAAATAGCTGTTATCGATTGCTACGGCTTCCTGTTTAAAATATGAATAATAAACGTCGTTTTTTACAAAGTAGGTTTCAAATTCGGCTTCGTAAAAAGCTTCGGTAATGCCGAATATGCAATATTGACCGCTCTCCGTCGTCTGCGTTTGATAGTCGAGAGCGGAGTATTCTCCATACAGATTTAGCGCAGTGGTAAATTGCCCTTCGTAATCTGTGGAAAAATCTACGTATAAATTGCTTGTCCCATCTTCGTTATACGTCGTTTTATAAGAATAGGAAACGTTATGTGTTTCTTCGTAAACGTAATTATCGGGAACGGCTACATTGAAGGAAGAGACTTCATTTTCATCTTTAAATATCTTTATGTCAAATTCCTTGTCACCGCGTTCCAAACCATAAAAATATATCTCGTTGCCCTCAAGCCCAACTTCTGCACCTGTGGAAACGTCAACGGCTTTACAGGTATAGCCGTCCAAAAGATTACCGTTAAACGATAAAGTTATGTCCGAAACAATTTCACCGTTATCGTCGTAATAATAATCAACGTAACAGTAAGACTGTGTTAAAGTTCCGTAGTTGACGGGCGTTTCGGTTGCGCCTATGGGTACGATTCCCAAAGTTACAACGGCGCCAACAGTTGCTATGCCTGCTATAACGCCTGTGGAAGTTGCCACAGCGGTAGTGGAAGTTGCCGTAGCGCTTACCGTTGACGTGGCGGTTGTGCTTGCAGAACTTGCCGACGACCCCGTAGATGTGACAGGGTCGGTGGCGGAGGGGGTACTTGATGAAGATTGAGAATTGTTTATATTGTCAATATCTTGTTTTGAGTTGGAATTTGTTGTCGTTTTAGAAGAACTGCTTAATGCCGAAGTTTCAGGGCAACTGAAATTTTCGAGGGAATTGTTTAAAATTTCTTTCCCCCGATATTCTTCCGCAGTAAAAATCTGGTGTTCTTTAACTGTTGCATATTCTTCGCAACTGAATTCTTCTCTATCCAAAATGCCTTCTCGCGATAATTAAATCGAAAAATGATGAATAATTACTTAAAATTATATCACAATAAAAGTAAAATTGGCAAACAATTTAAATAAATTTATCTTTATAAAAAGTAATAATTTTAATTAGAAAAAATGATAATTGTAAAATTGAACGTAGAAATCAGGTGCAAACTAAACAGTAGTTTAAGTATTTTTCGCAGAATCCACCACCCAAAACAAAACCACCGCAGGGCAAAGCCATCTAATATGACTTTATGGTCCCGAACCTCGTCGCCACAACTGTCACTTTGTACCGTTTGAGCAAAACACAAACGGTAACTTAGCGCCGTTTGCGCCTCCTCTTTCCGCAAAATCTTTAAACAAATCTTTTGCGGAAGTTTAAAAAATTTAGCGCGTATGGTATGGGAATTATAAATAGTAGTACAAACCCCCAACCCAAACAAAACCACCGCAGGGCAAAAGCCCTCCAATATGACCTTATGGTCCCGAACCTCGTCGCCACAACCGTCACTTTGTACCGTTTGAGCAAAACACAAACGGTAACTTAGCGCCGTTTGCGCCTCCTCTTTCCGCAAAATCTTTAAACAAATCTTTTGCGGAAGTTTAAAAAATTTAGCGCGTATGGTATGGGAATTATAAATAGTAGTACAAACCCCCAACCTAAAACAAAACCACCGCAGGGCAAAAGCCCTGCGGTGGTTTTGGTCGAGGCGACGGGATTCGAACCCTGCCGAGAGGTTCAAAAACAAGTACTTTTTAAGCATTTTTTAATTAAAAATCGGGCATTTTGAGGCATTTTTAAAAGCTTGACCCCTTAATGCCCCCACTTACCAAAAACCCTATTTCCTTTAAGCTCGTAGTTTCCTACGAGCTTTTTTTGTTGTCTTTTTTTGGTGATTAGTCGGTAAAAAGGGAGCGGAGGGGTTCGCGCGAGCCTGCTTCGAACCCCCTCCGCAACCCTTTTTTAATTACCTATCTTTAACCCTACTTTTTTATGCGGTGAGGATTACCGTTGCACCCCTGAAATTGCCTTCGGCAATATCCCCTGCGAGGGGATAAATGCGGTGTAGAGCCTTATATACGCATACTCCCGTCTCGCTCAGTCGCTCCCCTCTCCATTAGCCTCACTTTATTTTAACACCGTCGCTGTCGCCTGCGTAAGTAAGTCGATAAATTTAATCCAGTTGGTTAAATTTTCGACAGACACTCCGATATTTTGCCTTTTGAATACTCAAAAACAAAATTCGGTCTCTTCGCAAGCGATTATTACACATTCGCCATCGCCGTTGTCTTTGGGTGCGTGAGGCTAAACGGAAGTGGAACAACTGAATATGACGGAAGTTTTCGTATTTAAGTTCTTTTTAGAACTCGGGGTCTTCCCCCCGAACGAGGCGAGGCTTCCGAAATTGGAACTAAGCTTTTAGTTCTTCGGTTTTGAAAAGTCGAACGCTTATATAAGCGATATTAAATAAGGCAGGTAAAGGCAATATGGAGTTTACGGGGTTAAGTGATAAAACCGTCCAACGTCTTAGAGAGTATTTACTCGCTAAGAATTGGACGGCAGAGGAAATTCTCGATTTACTTGACTACATAACCAAGTAAATAAGAGTGTAGGCAAAAAAACAGCCGTACGGGGGAACACTCTAAAAACTCCCGAACGGCTAACCAAGCGAGGGGCAACAACCTGCCTAACCTCTTCGCTTAAACTTTCTTTTAGTTTACCACAGCATTTATAAAAAATCAAGTATTGGAGGAGAAAAAATTTATGGAATACAGAATAACAGGCAATATAAGTTGTTTAGAATATCAAGAAGGAAGTAAGTACCCCAATTTTATTTATATCAATACCAAAATATTTAATATAGACACGCCTTTAATGTTAATAGTAATGGGAACAAGCATACCCAACTATTTACACGAGCTT
>JBJEVA010000004.1:0-35775 GCA_051884115.1 Candidatus Coproplasma sp.
CTCTGTAAATAAACATCGCGATAGTTCGTCGCTTTTACGTTTTGCCTCGGTCATTTACTACTTTTGTAAACTCCCGTCGGCAAATACGCAAGCTCCTGCTCTCGCTTGTTTCTTTCCAGAGGGACTTAGTTGGTCGGTGACTTCGTAATTGCTTTGGTGCGGTAAGCCGTCATTGCGAACGAGCTTGGAGCGGTAAGCCGTCATTGCGAACGAGCTTGGAGCGGTAAGCCGTCATTGCGAGGAGTGCAACGACGTGGCAATCCCAAAGTCCTAAGTGATAAAAACACAGGGCTCCCGCAAAAGATTTTCTTTGAAAAGATTTTGTGGGAAGAGGAGAGGCGACGAAGCAAGATTTGCCTTTGGTTTTAACAAAGGCATTAAAGCGCAGTTTGCCTTGACGAGTGGCAATCCCAAAGTCCAAAGTGTCAACCCCTCTTGCCTTCCCTAAAGAATAGGGAAGGTGGCATACACATAGTGTATGACGGAAGAGTTTGATATTTCAAAATAATACCGCAAACAACGTATAACTTTTAATCTTTTACCGCATACTAAGCGTATGATTAAGAGAAATAACAGAGCAGATATCGACGAATGTTTAGACCGCACTGCAAGTGCAAACGAGTGTACGGGTGCGTTACAGCACATTGCAATCGACCCTAATGAGGTTGCAAAATTCCACGCACAGTTTGTGGGCGAAGACAAAATTTAATAGGACAAAATAATAAATCAGGCGAGAGAATTTCTTCTCTCGCCTTTAAACATATTTAAAATTAGTAACGCAGTCGATTGCAATTTAAATTAAAGCAGTCCGTATTTTACAAACAGGCTCTCGTTTTTGTGTTTAATGGGCTTTGTCGGCGATAAAATATCTTTAACCTTGCCCCATTTGGTTACGCTGTTTTTTACTTTCACCTGTGTAATATTAAATCTTTGGGCGTTTAAAAAGTAGTAGTCTTTTATAAATTTAAAGGTTAAATCAACCGCGTAATCGCATACGCTGGGGTATTTTATTGCGGGGGTTAAATCCAACTGTACGGTGCTTTCAATCCCCTCTCTCATAACGATAATTTTATCTGCAATAAGCATTACTTCAAAGTTTGCCGTACCGCTTTTTTGCAAAATGGCAGGGGAAGAGGCAAAACACTCTGCAACGAAGGTGTGCATTGTTTTTTTATACGGTCTGCGCGTAAGCGTCCCCCATACGACTATAAACGTAAAATAGATGCAGATAAAAGAGAGCAGAACAATAAACACCACGTCCGACCAATCGGTAAGAAAAAACCTCGACCTCTCGATTGCCACCCATATGGCAAGTCCTGCCGAAAGTAAGGCAATAAACGCCATTGTCACGTTGTTGGCAATTGTTGTACGCTGAATTTTTTTAAACGTAGCCTGCATCTGCGGAGTAGATAAATCAATCATCTTATTAGTCCTTTTAAAATGAAGTAATTTTTTTGCGAGGGGGAGCAAACTTTTCCCTCTTGTATAAGTTTAATTTCCCTGTTTTTGTCCATTGCGTCAATAACCGTAACGCAGGTGTAAGCGCTGTTTGTTTGGTAATACCCTTGCAAAAATTCTAATATAAAAGTGCCGAAATCCGAATAGACGGCGGGTGCCTTTTTAAGGGCGGATAAGTCGTACTCAGCCCTTTTGCGTAAGCCCTCTCTGCTGACGGAAAGTATAGTGTCCTTATAATCGACGGTAAGGGCGATAGTTTTTTCACCCGTTAAAAGGCTTTCCTTGTCGTAAAATTCTTGGGCAATCAGCTCCGCCGTAACGCCTTTAAGCTTTTTAACCGCAACCGCGCCCAAAACGGCGGATACGATAAACGCGATTAAAGCAAAGCAAGCGATGCAAAACAGCACTATCACCGCAGTGCTAAACATTCCAAGACGGGTAGAAGCCCCTGACGCGGAGATTGCACAGGCAAACGTTATGAAAGCGGAAACCGATATACACACATTTAAAACAGATTTTCGTTTTAAAATAGGCTTTGTCTTTTCATCGTCGAATTTCACCATATTATTATAATAAAACAAAAAGAGTGTGTTGTCAATACGAGGGACAAAAAATACGGCGGAACGTTATTGTTCCGCCGTACCTAAATTATTAAATTGTCATAGCCGTCAAAATCTTATCTTGCGCAGTCAAACAGCACGTAAGCGAGAGGGGATATGCCGAACGCATTATCGCTGTTATCAAGCCTGTCAAGTTTTTCATAAATGTCAAACATTAGCTTAAACCTCCTCTAAAAATTGTCTTTCAGTCCCAATGTGTTCGGTTGGGTTTCCCTGAAAGCAATTGAAGTATAACACTTCTCAAAATGTCAGTCAATAACATTTTAAAAAATTTTACATCTGCTTAAAATGTTAACTGATAACATATTTATATGAATATACAGCTTAAAAATGTGAATTTAAAGGGATACAAATAATCAAATGTTTGAAATTTTCAAAAATAAACTAAGGCTCCGTAAAATTAACATTTTGTGGAGCCTCAGTTAAACGGGGGAGTATATTAGTGTATTTTAACAAGATTATTTGGGTGACATTTCTAAATAGAGTTCGGGGTCGGCATTCTTTCCGTTTGCAATAACCTCAAAATGAAGGTGGGGCTGAAGGTTGCATTCAGAGCCTGTCGATTGGCTTATCGTGCCTATAACGTCCCCTCTTTTAACGTCTTTGCCCACCTTTATGCTCTCGTTTACGTCAATAAAGGAGTAGGTTGTTTTAACGCCGTCGGCGTGTTTAATCGTAACCTTGTTTCCGTCGAGACTATTGTCTAAAACAATGCTCTCAACGGTCCCGTCATAGGCGCATAAAACTTCCGTTCCAACATCTCCGGCAAAGTCGATTCCCTTGTGCATATGCCAAGAGTTCATAAGCGAAACGTTTTGGGTGAACTCGTAGGAGGTTATAACGTTAACCGATGCGACGGGAGTAAGCCAGGTTGTATCCGAAACGGTGGGGGTGTCGTCGTTCTTGTTTTCCTCATCTTCGTTAGGTGTTTGTTCGGTTCCCGAATCGATAGACGCATTGCCTTTAAACCACCCGTTAGACGCAAACACGATAAGCATTGTGCTTACGGCAATGGCAAGTATTGTGACGGCAAGAATTACGTAGCGTATAATTATTTTTCTCTTGTTGATTTTCTTTTCTTCGCTCATAATATTCTCCTTAAAAATTTTTTTGACAGTTAGGTTTTTTTATTATTGCCATACGTATTTTTCTTAAACGCAGGGCTGATAAATTTTTGTAAGCTAAGTTGGCGCGTTTTTATCTTTAACGGCTAAAACGCAAATCAGTAACCCCCGAAAATTATAGGCGAAGCCACGGTTATACCCCTTTCGCTAACGCATATATGCAGGTTAATTTGCTTCCCGTACAAATTTACGGAGTAAGGCAGGTCGGCTTTGCAGTAGTAATTTTTGCTCCCCTCAACCTCTTCTAAAAAGAGTATTTCACCGTTAACGCTTTTCAAAAAGGTTGAAATATCAAGCTGTTTATAGGTTGCGCTTTCGCCGTTAATATCTCTTAACGTAAGCCTAAGCAACGGTGCTAAAACGCTATCGGCAAACACCTCTTTGCAATTTAAAGAAGTGTCGCCCAAATAAAAGCGATAGCTCTCCCCACCGCAAAATAATAGTCGGTTGGGCAGAATTGCGATGGCGAGACAGAAAAAAACTGACAGGGAGAGTATTAGCGTAAACGCTGTAATTCTTTTAAAAAAACGCATAACAAAAACCCTCCCGCATATTACGGAAGGGTTATTGACCTAAATTATTGAGTTTATACTTCTTTGCCGAAAAGGCTAAAATTTAATTGCTACCGTTTTAAAATCAGTGGCAACCACCGCATGTTTTGCAGTTCCCCGTGCATTTTTTGGACTGAGTACCCGTAGCAGAATAGATTTTACCGCTGTAATCGCGCTCTGCCTTTGCTTTGCAGTCGGGGCAGATAACGGCGTCGTCAAATTTTTTAACCAACTCCTCGAACCGCTTTGAGCAGACGGGGCATTTATATTGCAGAATGGGCATCTTATTTTTTCTTCCTGTTGTTTCTCTTCTGTCTTTTAGCTTTGTTTTTAGAAGGATTTACTTTAAGCATAAGTATCGCTACGCCTAAGGTAATTAAAAGCGCACCGCCAACTACTAAGTAGAACCAAATAGGCGACGTCGTTCCGCTTGCCACATCGCCGGGGACGGGCATATTCATTCCCCAGAAGCCCGCTATCATCGTGGGGATAGCAAGGAGAATGGTGATGATGGTCAGCTTCTTCATCGTGTCGTTGGCGTTGTTGGAGATGACCGAGCCGTATGCGTCCATCGAAACGGACAACGTGTCCTTATAAATTTTACACATCTCGATTGCCTGGTTACATTCGATAGTTAAATCGTCGAATAAATCCTGATAGTCCTCGTTGCGTTTAACGGCTTCAACCTTTGCAAGCTTATCGTGTACTTTTGCGTTGGAATTTAATGAAGTTGAGAAATAGACGAGTGAGTTTTCAAGTTCGAGAAGTTGCAATATATCGTCGTTTTTAGGCGTATTGCCGAGTTCTGCCTGAACGCGTTGGCTTCTGCGGTCAATCTGTTTAAGGCAGTACAAAAACCTCTTTGTGTTGCCCATCATAAAGTTTAAAATAAACTGTACGGGCAAGTCGCATTTAACCTTAATACGCCCCGTAATAAAGTCCTTTAACACGGGGTTGCCTTTTAAACAGACGGAAATTATGCAGTTTTTATTATAGATTATGGCGAGAGGGAGCGTGGAATAGGAATCGCCTGCGTCGCTCTGCTCTATGATAGGACAGTCAACGATAAACAGCGAACAGCCCTCGTCAAATTCGGTACGCGCCGTCTCCTCTTCGTCGAGGGCGGCTTTAAGCATATCTTCGGGTACGCCCGTCTCCTTGGAAACGTCCTCAACCTCGTCGTCGGTAGGGCTGAACATATCAACCCAGCAAAGGGGAGCAAACTTATCTAAACGGGCGAGAGTGCCGTTTTCGCCTGTCGCAAAGTATTTAACCATAGTTTCACCTCAAAAAAATCGTGCGGAAGAAACACCTCCGCACGTTATATCCCTTTTAAGGCGAATAAATACGAAAGTGTTACTCTATTTAGTTTGTGTTTTAGATGGATAACTGTCCATAACAATCCTTAAAATAGTTTATATGCTTTGGTCTTTTTAGACCGCTTTATATTAGTATAGACTAAAAATAAAATATTTGCAACCATATTACCGTAAATAATTTTTTAAATATCTTTAAGCTTTTTACGGGCGTTTCTCTATTAGTGCATAAATTTTGTGACGTAAACTCAGATTACGGCTTTGCCTTCGATAAAGCTTGAAAAAATTCCTTCGACGTCGTAGAGGGAGGTAAAGTGGGAAATAAGTTCTTCGGGGGAGGCTATCTTACCGCAGTTATGTTTAAAGTAAGAGGAGAGTGCGGAAAAGAACTTTTTATCGCCCATAGCGCACCTAACGTTTTCAAAGGCAATAAGGGCTTTGTTGTAGGCAATATTAACGTATTCATAGTCGCCGTCGAAGTCGCAAAGACTTCTGTTCATAGTCGTGTCCGAATCGCCGAAAATTTGGTTATACACCGAATAGTAGCCCCTGTATGCCTTAACCGCCGTACCTAAAAGCCCCGTCCTTGTATAGCCGTAAGAGGGGTTGTTTTCAAAAAAGCAGAGGGCGGAGTACTCTGCCAACCCCTCGTCCTGCCAGGCGCAATTTACTTGGTCGCTACCCACCATTGCGTACCACCATTGGTGCGCGTTCTCGTGGACGGCGGTATATATGGCGTCCTTTTCGCTAAGCGCACTGCTAATCATAGTCAATGCAGGGTACTCCATACCGCTTACGTTAAGGGGAGTAAACACCACGGAAAGGGTGGGGTAGCAGTACTTGCCGAAGGTTGAGGAAAAGTATTTTAAACTGTCGCACACAGCGGTAAATTCCCTCTTAGGAACCCTATCTCCCAAGTAGTATAAATTTACGTTAACCCCCTCATATTGTGCGGTCAACGTCTTAAAATCTTTGGAAATTACAACGGCGAAATCCCTTGCGTTCTTCAACTCGCAGTGTGTGGTAATGTTTTCGCCCTCAGCTTCTTTAGTTAGTTCCCTTCCGCTCGTCGCTACAATATATTCGCGGGGGAAAGTCAATTTTACGTCATAGTCGGCGCACTCTGAAATAAAGGGGTCGCCCGTAGAGTAGTAGGGGTATTCGGCAAAACCTTCTAAAGTATAGGCGCAGAGTACGGGGTAAAAATTGCCCAAATTGACAGTCGATTGCGTAACGCCCGTTCGGTGGTTTACGTTGGCAAGAGTAAGCGTATAGCTAATACTTACGCTCGTACTCTGTTCGGGATAAACGGGCTCAGAGAGCGTAACTTTCAAAATGTTTTCGTCCTCTCCGCCAATCGCCCATTCGGCACACCCCTCAACCTTTTCAACACTCTCGTTTCCGTAGCTTCTGCCAGAATAGTACGCCTTGTCGTCCTTGTCGGATATGGGCTTATACTTTGCGTTTTGGCGGTAGGCGTTGCCCCATAAATTAAAGGAGAGCGAAGATATTTCGTTGTCGGTAGAGTTGTAGTAGGTAAAGTCGCAAACTCCGCTTAAAGTGCGTTTGCCTTCGTCGTAGCTTGCGCAAATCGAATAGGAAGAGAGTTTTGCACTCTCCTTTTTACTGCAGGCGGAAAGGGGTAGGGTGGTTATAAAAACAGCGGTGGCACAAATTACAGGCAATAACTTTTTCATATTTTAAAGGTATGTTTATATGTGACGGCTTAGAACGCGATACGTAACTTTTTCGGCACTTTTACATAAGATAAATGTGTATGAAAATCGGCGTAATAACGGATAGGCGCAAGGGCTTTTCACCACCCGTTCCGCAGTGCGATATTCTGCTCTTCGGCGGAGGACAGCTGGGGACGGTTGACTATGCAAGCGAGCTTTCGGGGAGGAGCGATAAGCTCGAAAATATGGCTAACTTTTCGCACGTGGCGGAGTGCGGAGTGTTGTGCGGTTGCGTAACCGACAGCAGGGGGCTTAAACGTAAATCTGTCGCCGTTGCTTCCGAGGGTAAACTCTTGGGTATATCGGATATGCTGTACGTTTTGGACGGCGAGGAATATAAGAGCGGTGCAACCTTAGGCGTGTATTCGGTTGGCGGTTATAAGGTCGGGGTATGCATAGAAAACGATTTGCGATTCCCCGAATGTATAAACGCCCTATCGCTGTACGGGTGTAATATCGTGGCGGTCTTTTGCGAAGATATGTCGGACGGAATAGCTCCCCTTTTAATACGCTCGTACGCCTACCTCTACGGCATACCCTTTGTAATGGCGGGCAACGGTGTGGCTTACTTTGCGGATATTACGGGGGTAATCGCCTCTTCCAACAACGATATAGCCCTTTTTGAAGCGCCGATTAAGAACTGCTATCGGGTGGTTACGGCAAGGCGAAAGGGTATATTTTGCGGAAGTGTTCCCGACTTTTAAATGCTGAATAGAGAAGAGTATGCATAAAAACGTGCGTCCTGCTCTTTTTTTAAGAAAATGACTTGAAATTTACGTAAGCTTATTGTATAATGTATAAGCACAAATATCGTCGCCTGCTCAAAGGTTGGGGCGAACGTGCTATGCAGAGGGCTTTTTTATGTACAGTATGACAGGTTACGGCAGGGGTGAATATAAGGCTGGCGGGTTGGAGCTTACCGTCGAAATTAAGACGGTCAACAACCGCTATCTCGATATCGCCTTGAAGTGCCCCAGAATTTTCGTCGCCTATGAGGAAGAGCTTCGCTCTCTCGTCAGGGGCAAGCTTACGAGGGGACACGCAGATGTCTTCGTGTCTTATACGGACAAGAGGGAAAAGGCAAAGAGTATTTACGTTGACGAGTCGCTCGCAAAGGCATATATCGAGGCTTCTAAGACGGTTGCCTCCCTCTCTTCGGACGTTAAAAACGATTTTACGGTAACAGCTTTAATGCGCTTACCCGACGTGCTTAAAACAGAGGAGCCGACGGCTGTTGACGAAGAACTTCTTAACGCCGTAAAATGTGCTTTAAACGACGCCTTAGACAAACTTAACACTATGCGTGAAAGGGAGGGCGAAAAACTTGCCTTAGATATGCTTTCAAGGGTAGAAGCCGTTGAAAAGCTTGTGGGCAAGATTAAAGATAGGGCGCCCCTTGTCGCACAGGATTATAAAAAACGTTTGGAAGAAAAGATTAAATCAGCCCTTGAAAACGTAAACTATGACGAGGGCAGGCTGTTAACCGAAGTCGCCGTCTTTACCGATAAAAGCAATATCGACGAAGAGCTTACGAGGCTTGATTCGCACATATCGCAGTTCAGGGAGATTGCAAAGGAAAAGCTTGTGGGAAGAAAGCTCGACTTCCTTGTTCAGGAATACAACAGGGAGACGAACACAATTTGTTCCAAGTCCTCGGATATAACCATAACCAAGTTGGGGCTTGAACTTAAAAACGAGATAGAAAAGATAAGAGAACAGGTACAAAACGTTGAGTAAAGGAAAATTGCTTGTATTAAGCGGACCTTCGGGTGTGGGTAAAGGAACGATTGTTAAGGAGATATTAAAACTCCGCCCCGACACTTCGCTGTCGGTGTCCTGCACCACCCGTTCGCCCAGAGAGGGGGAAAAGGAAGGGATAAGTTACTTCTTCATCTCCCGTAAGAAATTTGAGAAGATGATAGAAGAAAAGGGATTTTTGGAGTATTCCGAACACTTCGATAATTTGTACGGCACGCCCAAAGCTTTTGTTGAAGAAAAGCTTGAAAAGGGAGACGTCATATTAGAGATTGACGTAAACGGTGCGCTCGAAGTAAAAAAGGCAATGCCGTCGGCGATACTTGTTATGATAGCTCCGCCCGATAAACAGGCGTTATATTCGCGGTTAAGGGGCAGAGGTTCGGAGGGCGAGGACGTAATTGCACGCCGAATAGACCGTGCCGATTACGAACTTTCAAAGGCCCCCCTATACGATTACACGGTAATAAACGACGACCTGTACGAAGCGGTTGCCGAAGTAGTAAATATTTTGGAAAAGGAGATTTGAAATTATGATAAACGTACCCGCAGTTGACGTGCTTTTGGACAAATTGGAGCATGACGGACACCCTGCTTCACGCTATGAACTCTGCGTTGTCGTTGCCAAGAGAGCGCGTCAGCTCATCGAACGTAACAGCATTAACAACGTAAACGAAAACCCCGGCAAGTTAAAGGAAATCGCGCTTGCCTGCGAAGAAATCGAAGACGGCAAGATTAAGTCTGTTAAGGACTAATCGGGGTATTTTCACACCGCATAGTCTTTGCGGAAGGGAAAAGTAAGAAAGTCAATTTTTTGCGCCCGCCCGAATGGGCGGGCGCAAAGCTATAAAAAACATGTACGCAAAAGTCATAGTAGATATAGCGCACTCACAGGTGGATAGGGTGTTTGAATATTCCTGCCCGCCCGAAACTAAAATGGGTTGCAGGGTTAAGGTGCCGTTCGGCGGAAGAATAATAGAGGGGTTTGTAATAGGTTTAAGCCAAACCCCCTCTTTTGCCGAGCAGAAAATTAAGCCCATAACCCAAGTCTATGACGAAATGCCTGCCTTAGTCCCCGAATGTTTTGCGCTTATGGAGAAGATTGCTCAGCGTTACAGAGTGCCTAAGGCGACTTCGCTCCGCCTGTTCCTCCCCTCGGAAATGCGTTTGGGCAAGGTCAACGACGCATACGAGAAGAGAATACGTTTAACGGGTACGGAGGCGGAAATTAGTAAATCGGCTAAAAAACAGCTCTCCGCTCTGCAGTCCTTAAAAGAGGGGGAAAGAGGTTTTACCGAGTTTTGCAACGAGTTTGGAAGAGGGGCTGTAAATGCCCTAATTGAAAAGGGTGTTGCCGAAGTATATAAAGTAAAACGCAACCGCACCCCTATGCAGGGCAACGACGGCTTAACGGATAAAAAAGTGCTTACGCCTGCTCAGAGAAACGCCGTTGAATATATAGAAAATTCGGACAAGCGAATAAACTTAATCCACGGCGTAACGGGTAGCGGAAAGACGGAAGTCTATTTAAACATAATTG
This sequence comes from Candidatus Coproplasma sp., assembly GCA_051884115.1. Classification (GTDB taxonomy): domain Bacteria; phylum Bacillota; class Clostridia; order Christensenellales; family Borkfalkiaceae; genus Coproplasma. The sequence continues at coordinate 10,101 of JBJEVA010000004.1, forward strand.
CCGACCAGATTAAAAAGGGTAAGACGGCAATATTCTTAGTACCCGAAATCTCACTTACCCCCCAAATGCTCACCCAGCTCCGTTCGCGTTTCGGCGGTGAAGCAGCAATTCTGCACAGCGGTCTGTCGGCAGGGGAGAGGTTTGACGAGTGGTGGAGGCTACGCTCCGGCGAAGCAAAAATAGCAATAGGCGCACGCTCTGCCATCTTCGCCCCCGTAGAAAATATAGGGGCAATCATCATAGACGAGGAACACGATTCCTCCTACCGTTCAGAGACGGCGCCCCGCTATTCGACGGTGGATATTGCTCAAATGAGGGCTGAGTATAACGACTGTAAACTAATCTTAGGCAGTGCAACTCCTTCGGTGGAGACGTATATCTCAGCTACGGAAGGCAAGTACGGTTTGGTTAAACTGACCGAGAGAATTAACGGCAAGCCCCTACCCGAAATTATAATTTCGGATATGCGCAGGGAGATTAAAAGGGGAAACCCCACCGACTTGTCGTCAGCCCTCCGTCATGAGTTGGAAAACACACTCTCAACTAACAATCAGGCAATTATATTCTTAAACCGCAGGGGGTATTCGAGGACGGTCATTTGCACCGACTGCGGATACGTCGCCAAGTGTGAAAACTGTGACGTGAGCCTAACCTACCACAAGGAAGAAAACTGCTTGAAGTGCCACTATTGCGGTGCCAAATACCGTATGCTTTCTGCCTGTCCCGACTGTGGAGGCAATCATTTAAGGTACAGCGGTACGGGTACGCAGAGGGTGGTTAGCGAACTTAAAGAGCTGTTTCCGTCGGCAAAAATTCTTAGAATGGATAACGACACGGTCAGCGGTAAGGACGGTCACTACAAAATTTTAAAGAGTTTTGCAAATAAGGAAGCGGATATCCTTGTGGGAACGCAGATGATAGCAAAGGGTCACGACTTCCCCGCCGTAACCTTAGTCGGCATTTTAGACGCGGATATGAGTCTGCATTTCTCCGACTATCGTAGCGGAGAGCGCACCTTTCAGCTTATAACTCAGGTTGCAGGCAGAAGCGGAAGGGCAGGGGATAAGGGCAAGGTGGTATTACAGACCTACTCCCCCGACAACTACATTTTAAGGTATGCGGTAAGCTATGATTACGAGGGCTTTTTCGGCAACGAGATAAAGATGAGAAAGGCTTCGCTCTTCCCTCCGTATTCGCTGATATGCCGTGTTATGGTCGTTGCCGACACCGACGGCGACGCGTTAGAGGCGTTGAAGAACGCCTACTTTGCAATAGAAGAGATAAGAAAGGCAGACCCTACGGAGTTCATCTTCTTCAACAAGATGCACTCCCCCGTCAAAAAAATTCAAAACAAGGTGCGCTATCAGGTGCTTGCCCGTATGCGTACCGATAAATATTTGCAAAAAATTTACGATATTGCGGTAAAGTATTCTTCGGACAAAGCCTTAGTATATGTCGAAGAAAACCCCGTCAATATGTCTTAAATGCTCAATTTATAAAAATAATCAGAGGTTAAATATATGGCTTACAGATACGTTGTTCAGGTAGGAGACGAGGTTTTAAGGAATAAGAGCGCCGAAGTAAAGAAGTTCGATAAAGAACTTTTTAAATTGCTTGACGATATGAAGGATACCGTTAAGGCGGAAGAGGGCGCAGGGCTTGCCGCACCGCAGGTTGGCGTAAATTTAAGGGTCGTCGTCATCGACCTCGAAGAGGGGTATTTCGAGATGATTAACCCCAAAATTCTCTCCGTAAAGGGCGAGCAGACGGGTGGCGAGGGCTGTCTTTCGGTTAAGGGTAAATACGGCATAGTAACCCGCCCCGAAAAGGTTAAAGCCGAGTATAGGGACAGGAACGGCAGAAAGCACACCGTAACGGGTACGGGGCTTTTCGCACGCTGTATGTGCCACGAGTTCGACCACTTAGACGGTGTTTTGTATATCGATAAGGCTTCGGAAATGCACGACAACTCCGAAAAATTAAGTGAGGAACAGGAATGAAAATTGCCTACGCAGGTTCGCCCGAATATGCGGTTAAACCGCTCTCCGCACTGATTGAGGCGGGGTACGAAGTTACGGCTGTAATCACTCAGCCCGATAAGCCCACGGGCAGAAAACGCGTGTTAACGCCCACCCCCGTAAAGCAGTTTGCACTCTCTAAAAATATCCCCGTCTATGATTTTACAAAGATTCGCGAACACGTCGAAGAGGTGAAAGGGATAGGGGCGGACCTTTTAATAACCTGTGCTTACGGTCAGCTTTTAACAGACGGAATTTTAAAGGCTTTTCCCAAAGGCGTATATAATCTTCACGCCTCGCTTCTGCCTAAATTCCGCGGTGCCAGCCCCATTCAATCGGCTATACTTGCGGGGGAAGAGTTTACGGGCGTTACCGTAATGCGTACGGAGCTTGCCCTCGATTGCGGTGATATACTGCTCGTTAAACGCTGTGCAATAGGTTCAAGAACTTACGGCGAACTGTCTGAAGAGCTGTCAAATCTGTCCGCCCAAGCGGTTGTGGAGGCTGTAGAGCTTTTAGCTAACGGCGAGCCTTCCCTCTTAATTCAGGACGAAGCTAAGGCGACCTTCTGCAAAAAGATTTCAAAAGAGGACGCGAAGGTTGATTTTAGTTTAAATTGCCGAAAGGTTGCAAATTTAATAAACGCTTTCAGCCCTTCCCCTTCGGCTTTCGCCCTCGTTAACGGTAGCCCCGTTAACCTCTTAAAGGCAGAGGCGTGCGAAGGTGAGGGCGAGTGCGGAGAGGTCCTTTCGGCAGATAAAAAGGGCATAGTAATTGCCTGTGGGGAGGGTGCGGTTCGCATATTAAAACTGCAATTTGCAGGCGGAAAACCCCTATCTTGTGCAGACGCCGTCAACGGCAGAAAAATAAAGGCGGGCGACAGACTTGATTAACCCCATCGCCGACCCCTACCTCGTACTCACAAAGGTATATTGCGAGGGGCAGTATTTAAAACAAGCCATAAACAGTACTCCGTTAGAGCCTACGGGTAAAAGCCGTACGGTTAAGATATGCTACGGCGTGTTGGATAAAGACGTTTATCTCGACTATATTATAGGGGCAAACGTAACTGAACGCCCCAAAAAAGCCATAAGGGTAATTCTTAAAATTGCCCTCTATATGCTTGAATTTATGGGCAAGCATAACTATATGGTGGTGGATAGCGCAGTCGCTCTCTGCAAAAAGGCGGGCAAGGGCGGTACGGCAGGATTTGTAAACGCCTTCCTGCGTTCGTACAAAATCCCCCCTCTCCCCGAAAATAAGGACGAGGCGCTGTCAATCAAGTGTTCAACCCCTCTTTGGCTCGCCAAAAAGCTCAGGCGTAGCTATAAAGGCGAGGCGGAAGAAATACTCTCCGCTCAATCTTTAGGGCAGAGCGTCCGCTTTGTGCGCGGTGAGGAAAATTATTTAGACAGACCGCATACCGATACCCCTTTTAAGGGCGTGTATATCTTCCCCAACTTTGAAAGGGACGAGGGGTTCTTTACGGGCGATTACACCTTTCAGTCTGTGGGTTCGGTTGCCATTTGCTCGGCAATATCCCCTTGCGAACGGCTTTTAGACGCCTGCTCTGCACCCGGCGGAAAGTCTGCGTTGCTGTCTGATAAATGCAGAGAAATAATATCGTGTGAACTCCACCCCCACAGGGTAGAGCTTATCAAAGAATATTTTTCGCGTATGGGCGTTAAAAACGCCATTGGTTTACAGGCGGACAGTACTCTCTTCAACCCCGAGTACGAGGGCGCGTTCGACGCCGTGTTGTGCGACGTACCCTGTTCGGGTACGGGTGTATTAAACGATAATCCCGACATAAAATTAAACCGTAGGGAAGAGGCTCTCGCCTCTTTAAACGTTACGCAAAAGAAAATTATAGACAATTGCTCGCGTTACTTAAAGGAGGGCGGAAGGCTCTATTATTCGACTTGCTCCATTCTCCCCGAGGAGAACGACAGCATTGCCGTCTGGTTTTTGGAAGAGCATAAGGAGTTTTCGCTTGAACAGCTCTCTTCCCCTCTTAGACATAAAGCCACTAAGTACGGCTTGCAATTTCTTCCGCATATATCGTTGGGAGCAGGGTTTTATTTAACCTGTTTTGTAAAAAAATGAAACGTATTATACAAGATTTAAACTACTTACAATTAGAGGAAGCGGTACTCTCTCTCGGTGAAAAAAAGTTCCGCGCAAAGCAATTATACGAGGGGTTGATGCAAGGTAAGCGCATAAGCGAAATTGCCGTACTCCCTACAGCTTTAAGGGCAAAGCTAAAAGAAATTTACGAAGATTGCACAATAGAAATAATACAGACTCTGAAAAGTGAGGACGGCACCGAAAAATACCTCTTCCGCCTTGCCGACGGCAACGTCATAGAGGGCGTGTTTATGCGCTATAAGTACGGCAATACGCAGTGCGTTTCAACGCAGGTGGGGTGCAGAATGGGCTGTAAGTTCTGCGCAAGCACCTTAGGCGGTAGGGTGAGGGACTTAACCTCGGGTGAAATTCTCTCTCAGGTGCTGATAGTCAACGCTATGCACAAAGACGGCAAGCACAGGGGCGTTACCAATATCGTGCTTATGGGTAGCGGAGAGCCGTTGGACAATTACGACAACGTAGTAACCTTTTTAAAAAATGTCAGCGCGGAGGGCGGAATAAACATTTCCCCCCGTAATATATCCCTTTCAACGTGCGGACTCGTAGATAAGATGTACGATTTGGCGGAGGAGAATTTACCCGTAAACTTAACCGTTTCTCTGCACAGCCCCACAGATAGCGAGAGGGCGAGGACTATGCCCATTGCCAACAAGTGGAGCATTGCCGAGATATTGAAGGCGTGCGACAATTACTTTGCAAAGACGGGCAGAAGATACATCTTCGAGTACGCATTGATTGCAGGTGAAAACTGCGATAAACGCCACGCCGAAGAGCTTATAAATTTATTAAAGGGCAGACCTTGCCACGTAAATTTAATAAGGCTTAACGAGGTTAAAGAGAGAACGCTTACGGCTGTTGAAGAAAAGCAGGCTTACACCTTTTTGGGCTTACTTGAAAAGGGCGGACTTTCGGCAACGCTGAGAAGGCGTACGGGTGCGGACATAGGCGGTGCGTGCGGTCAGCTCCGTGCTTCTTATTTAGAACGTTAAAAATTTTTCTATTTAATTTGTCTAATCACCCGTTTAAATAAATTTTATCTATAAAGTTGATTAAACGGCATATATATGATAAAATAGAATTGTAACAGATATTTTTTAATGAGGAGGAATCGTTATGAATATCAAAAAATTAAAGTTGGCTACGGGCTTAGTGGCACTGCTTGGCGTAATAACCACCGTGGTGTTTGCGTTCATTTCATTGCCTTTGGCTTCGGCTAATGCTCCCGAAGGCGGAAATTGGAATTTGGCAGGTCTTGCCCTTGTTTACATAGTCTTTATTATAATATTTTGCGTTATTGCATTTTTACAGCTTGTGTATTCGCTGTACTATATCTTCGCAAAACCCAAGGTACGCTCCTTCTTTGTAGTAAGCTGTGTCTATTCGGTTATCGATATAATCGATTGCGTACTTATGATATACCTTGCCGTAACGTTTACGAGTATAATCGGCGGTGCGTTATTCCCCATAATTACCACCCTTTGTATGCTTCCCGTCGTTGCAACAATAGTTTTAAAGATTATCTGTACGGCAAAGTTTAAACCCGAAGAGAAGAAAGAAGAAAGCGATGGGGAAGAGGCTCAATCTGACGAAAAGAACGGAGAGCAGACTGCTGAAAATGCAGACGAGGTAACAAATGGTTAAAGTAGCACCTTCAATACTTTCGGCAGATTTTTCCGCCATGGGCGAAGCAGTTAAAGCGATAGAAGAGGCAGGCGCAGATTTAGTGCATTGCGACGTTATGGACGGAACGTTTGTCGAGCCTATCACATTCGGCGGACAGATGGTTAAAGCTATCCGCAAAATAACTTTCCTTCCCTTAGACGTCCACCTTATGATAGAACACCCCAAAACGCAGATTAAATTCTTTGCCGACGCAGGAGCCGATATCATAACCGTACATTACGAGGCGTGCCAAAAAATTTCGGACAGCTATTTAAAGGAAACGTTAGAGCTTATTCGCTCTCACGGCGTTAAGTGCGGTGTCGTTATCAACCCCGATACTTCGGCGGAAAGCATTTTCCCCGTACTTCCCCTGTGCGATATGGTGCTTGTTATGTCGGTGTTCCCCGGCTACGGCGGACAAAAGTTTATTCCCTCTTCGCTTGAAAACGTTAAAAAGATTAAATCTTTCTGTTTAGAAAACGGCGTCTCCCCCGATATAGAAATAGACGGCGGAGTAACGACGGATAACGCAGAAGAAATTCGCCTTGCCGGTGCAAACGTGCTGGTGGCAGGTTCTGCGGTGTTTAAGGCGGAAGATATGGCAAAAGCTATCGCTAAAATAAGGGGCTGAAATGCAAAAAGCCATTCTGCTTTTAAACGGAACGCCCTACGGCGGTCAAATAGATTGTCAAAACGCCTACGTTATGTGCTGTGACGGCGCGTATGCGTGGGCAAAGGATAAGGTACGCATAGACGAGAATATCGGCGACTTCGATTCTCTCCCCTATGCGCCTTTTCCTCTTCCGTCGGAAATTTACCCTTCCGAAAAGAACTATACCGACGGCGAGATAGCTTTAAGAAAGCTTATATTAAAAGGCTATAAACAGATAGAAATTTACGGCGGTAGCGGTGGAAGAGAGGACCATTTTTTGGGCAATTTACAGCTTTTGTACTATGCGTATAAAAAGGGCGTAAGCGCAAAGATGGTTAACGACAACTCCGAACTCTTTATAGGAGGGGGTAAGATAACGTTAAACGGTATAAAGGGCAAGACCTTTTCCGTGTTACCTTTCGGGTGCGAACTGCATATAAATGATAGCGAGGGGTTTAAGTACGCCTATCCCGATAAACTTTGCTACGGCGAGTGCCGTGGTATTTCCAACGTCGGTCAAAGCGACGTGGGTTTTTTACGTATAGGCGAAGAGGAAACCGCTCTCATTATCATAAATAAGGGGAAAGTATGACCATTATCTGCATTAAACCACCCAAGCCCATAAGAAAAATTTTAAGATTATTAAAGCGCAAATGATTTATGCGGATATGCACTGCGACAGCGTAACCGTCGCTTGCGATAAAGAGGAGAGTCTGTCCTCGTTCGACGGGCAGACCAATTTTACAAAACTAATTAGCGCCGAATGTATTGCCCAATGCTTCGCGATATTTACCGAGGGTAAAACTTGCGCCACAGACTTTGAAAGGTATGTGGCGTTTTATAATGCCCAAATTTGCTCTTCACCGTCGATTATCCCCGTTTTGTGCGCAGATGATTTGCAGAGGGCTGTAAGAGAGAAAAAGACGGGTGCAATTTTAACGGTGGAAAACCTCGGTTTTCTAAACGGTGATTTAAGCCGTATCTCAAACCTTAAAAATATTGGCGTTAAGATGGCTTCGCTCGTGTGGAATAACAAAAACCTCTTTGCCTTTCCTAATATTATATATAAGGGAAATCAACCCGACTTCTCTTTAAGGGAGCGCAGGGGGCTGACTCCTCTCGGAAGGGAGGCGGTTAAGGAGTTAAACAGGCAGAAAATTATAATAGATATCTCCCACCTGTCCGACGGAGGGGTAGAGGACGTTTTAAAACTCTCATCTTTTCCTGTTGTTGCAAGCCACTCAAACTGCCGTAAGGTGTGCAATCACCCAAGGAATTTATCAGACTCTCAGCTTAAAAAAATAGCAGATAAGGGCGGGGTTTGCGCCCTCAATTTCTGTTTTGACTTTATAGGCGGTGAGGACGTGTATGAAAAACTTTTCCGCCACTATATACATATGGTAAAAGTCGGCGGGGAGGATTTGCCTGCAATAGGTAGCGACTTCGACGGTATTCCTCCTTACGAAGATTTAAAAGATTGCCTTAAAGTAAACGAGCTTTTGCGCTGTTTTGAGGGTAGAGGCGTTAAGGGGAATGTCCTTGAAAAATTAGCATATAAAAACTTTTTCCGTGTTTTTAGTGCCGTCTGCGGTTGAATTTCACATATATTTCAACTCTGCGTATTGCAAATGCTTTTATGTTGTGTTAAAATAATAACGTTATGAAAAAGTTTTTGTGTGTAGTTTTAACGGCAGTATGCATAATTTCCGCTTGCCTTTTCGGCGGTTGCAAAAAAAGCGCTACCGTCAATTATACCCTTTCGGAGGACGGCTCTTACTATATAGTAAGCGGAGTTAGCGGTAATGCCGACGCCTTGACTTCGTACGAAATTCCGGCTTTCTATTCCCCTCAAGAGGGGGCAAGAGAGCTACCTGTTAAGGAGATAGGAGAAAGTGCGTTTTACGGCTGTTCCTCTCTTACGGAAGTGGTAATACCCAATACGGTCACAAAGATAGGCGACTTAGCTTTTGCGGTAAGCGGACTTACAGAAGTTGAAATTCCCGACAGCGTGGAGCATATCGGCGTTTCCGCATTCGGTCTTTGCACAGGACTTAAAGAGGTAACGGTTCCTGAAAGCGTAACCTATTTAGGCGACGGCGCTTTCCGCTATTGCTCCTCGCTTCAAAGTGCGTACGTCTATGCCAACGTAACAGATTTAAAGTTCCGTATGTTCTACAATTCGTTCCAAGTTTCCGGAAACGACATATATACGTCGTCGGCGCTAACTAAAATTATTTTGCCTGCAACCCTGCAAAAAATAGACACGGAAGCCTTAAGGGGTAATTTTAAATTAGGTAATATTTACTTTATGGGTACAGAGCAACAGTGGAACGATTTGTACTTTTATGTCTTAGTTAAAGAAGAGGGGAGCGAGCTTTTAAAGGAAGAAAGGTATGAAAAGAGCGACGTTTTGGAAGACTCTGTAAAGATAAGCTTTTATTCCCAAACACCGCCTCCGCTCAACGTTGACGGCTCTGCATACGAAGGCAACTTCTGGCACTACGATACCGACGGCGTAACCCCCATAGCTTGGGTTAAGTAAATACCGCTTTTATCGTCCAATAAGCTACGCAATACTGTGTCGGACTGCATTTTTCTCGGGTCATTTACGCATTTAGTAAACTTCCCATAGAAAAGCCTCGTCCTCCTTGTCTTGCTTGCTTCTTGAACGAGGGACAGGCTTGGGTTTAGCCGTCATTGCGAGCCGAACCCTTGACGGGTTCGGCGTGGCAATCCCCGAGAACGGAGTCCGAATTTCTAACATTACTCACATTATAATAAAGATATACAACAAAAAATCGGACTTACTTAGTCCGATTTTTTAATACGATTTAAAAATTAAACGCTGGTTAACGTAGAGAAAAAACGTTTAATTAAATTAGGTTTGCAAAAAATAATAGGGTGCTTGAAGCACCCGTAAAATTTTACGCCCTTTCTACTTTTTTAAGGCATCTTGCGCAAACGTAATCGTTTACCACTTTGCCTTCGGCGTTTACGTAGGATACCTTCTGTACGTTAGCCTTAAAGGTTCTTCTCGTTCTTCTCTTTGAGTGGCTGACGTTGTTGCCCGACGTCTGACCTTTACCGCACACGCTGCATACTCTTGACATATTGCTACCTCCTGTCCGTACTCCGTAAACGCTTGCCGATTATCTTACGGCAATCTCACGGTTATGGTTTGTAAATTTTCGCTTAAAAATAATGCTGTTCGATTAAACAGCTAAAATATAATATCACGGCTGTATAAAAAAATCAAACAAAAAACGGGTGTAAGACATAATTTTTTAAACTTTATTACAATTTTTTATGTTAAAACAAACAAATTGGTGCAAATTACCGTAAAGTACTTGCCAAATTGTAAAAAAGGGGTTAAAATAATTTTTAAGTAGAAGGGCAAATTCCGCCCAAAGGATTTTTTATGTCGGTAAATACAAGTAACGTTTACGGAAAAATTTCAATATCCGATTTAACCATAGCCAAAGTAGCATGTAACGCCGCTTTGGAGTGTTATGGTATAGTAGATACTTCTTCACGCCGTCTTTCCGATTCCGTACAGGAACTTTTGAAAAGACCTGTTGACGGTAAGGGGGTTAAGGTTACTACAAGCGGAGACAGAATTTTTATTGACGTAAACGTAATTATAAAGTACGGCGTATCTATAAATGCCGTAGCAGAAAGCCTTAAAGAAGGAATTAAATATAAAGTTGAAAAGTTCACGGGTATGATTGTCGATACCGTCAACGTGAACATTATAGGAGTTAAACTGTAAAGAGTTTTAATCTTTTCGTTTAGCTCTTATATTATTTATAGTTTACGCGTGTAAAGAGAGTTGACGCGTACAAAAAAAGAACACACACAGTTTGCTCTATTCAATCAGCAAACGTTTAAAATACGGTCGCCTAAAAAAGAGAGCGAAATCCCGATAGGAGAAGTTATGCAAAAAACCGTTAACAGTACCGAGTTCCGTAAAATGGTTGCTTCCGGTGCAAGAATGCTTGAAATAAACAGGGCTAAGATTGACGCCCTTAACGTTTTCCCCGTACCCGACGGCGATACGGGTACAAATATGTCGCTTACATTACAGTCGGCGGTAAAGGAGATGAACGCATGCTCATCTAACCGTTTCCAAGAAATCTGCGATGCCGTATCAAAGGGTGCGCTCCGCGGAGCAAGGGGTAATTCGGGCGTTATTTCCTCCCAGATTTTCAGGGGAATATGTTCCGTCCTTAAAGACTGTAAAGAGACCTTCGATACAAAGACCTTTGCAAAAGCCTTAGAGAACGGCACAAAGGTAGCTTATTCCGCCGTATCCATTCCTAAAGAGGGTACGATTTTGACGGTAGTAAGACTTATGAGCGAATCAGCCCCTAAGCTTGCTTCCAAAAATAAAGACTTTGTAGATTTTTTAAAGGCACTTATCGAAGTGGGCGACGACGCTTTGGCACAGACGCCCGAACTTCTGCCCGTACTTAAAAAGGCTGGCGTTGTCGATTCCGGCGGTGTAGGTCTTATGACGATTATGCGCGGTTTCCTTGCCGCAATCACGGGCGAGGACATCGGCACGGATACTATCCCCACCGAAGCGCAGGAGAATGCAAAAGAGGCAGACTTCAACGACAATTCAGACATTATAAACCTTGATTTGGGCGATATCGAGTTTGCATATTGCACCGAATTCTTTGTAATAAACTTAAAGCCTCAAACAACCCTTGCCGATATCGATAAGCTCAAAGAAAAGCTTATGGGCATAGGCGATTCAGTAATCTGCATAGGCGACCTTGATTTTATTAAGGTTCACGTTCACACCAACACCCCCGGCATTGCTTTGACCTATGCCTTAGAGCTTGGCGAACTTGACAGACTTAAAATCGAGAATATGCTTGAAGAGAACAGGCAGTTAAAGAAGAAGATGGAAGCCGAGAAGAAAGAGATGGGTATGCTTGCCATCTGTGCAGGCGAAGGACTTTCGGAAATCTTCAAGGACTTGATGGTAGATAGAGTGATTGAGGGCGGACAGACGATGAACCCCTCCGCACAGGATATCGCTGACGCCGTTCAGAAGATTAACGCTTCCAACGTATTCGTATTCCCCAACAACTCAAACATAATTCTTGCGGCAGAGCAGGCTAAAGGGCTTGTAACAAACCGCACCATACACGTTATACCCACCAAAAACGTACCCCAAGGTTTTGCCGCCGCACTCTCCTTCAATCCCGACGAGAGCGTACCCGAGAACAAAACCAATATGACCCACGCTATAGACAACGTGTCGGCAGGTCAGGTAACGTACGCCGTACGTAACACCACGATGAACGGCTTTAAATTGCAGGAAGGCGATATAATCGGTCTTAACTCCAAAAAGATTTTGGCAAAGGGTAGCGATATAGAGACGGTAACGCTTTCGCTTATCAAGGCAATGAAGAACAGCGAACACGAGATGATAACCCTCTATTACGGCGAAGGCGTGGAAGAGGGCGACGCGGAAGCTCTTGCTAAGAAGGTTGGCGAAGCTTTCCCCGATTGCGACGTCGATTTCCACTTCGGCGGTCAGCCCGTGTATTACTATTTGGTAAGCTTGGAATAATTCAATCTGCCTATTCAATTAAAAATACTTTAAGACGGGAAGCGAAGGCTTCCCGCTTTTCATAAAATGAAACTCACCGATTTGAAGTACGTCTCCGAAACAAGGAGCAAACAATTCAATAAGTTGGGCGTAAAATCGCAGGAAGATTTATTAAAACTCTTTCCGAGGACTTATCTCGATTTAACGCACGTCAACCCCGTGATTAACGCACGCCACAACGAACTTATCTTAACCCGTTGCGAAGTGCTTAGCATCGAGGTAAATCGCTATGCCCGCCGACCTTACGTAAAGGCTATGTGCAGGCAGGGCGATAACCTTTTTCACACAATCTGGTTCAACCAGCCCTACGTTGCTTCAAAGCTAAAGTCTGGGGTTGAATACCTATTTTACGGCAGAGTGCAGAATAAATACGGTATGGGCGCCTCTATGGTCAACCCGACCTTCGAGCCTTTAAAAAATATTAACCGCCTTAAAGGCATCGTCCCCGTCTATCCGCTTTCGGGTACGCTTACGCAAGGCGACGTGCGCAGAGCTATGGCTCAAGCGTTGAATAACGTAGAAGTGGAAAGCGTCATTCCCTACCCCTTACAGAAGAAGTTCGGCTTAACTTCGCTTAAACAGGCTTACAAAAAAATACACTCCCCCGAATGTGACGAGGATATCTCTTCGGCAGGAGAGCGCATTGCGATAGAGGAGTACTTTCTTCTCGTCTCTGCATTCAAGATAATAAAGGGCGACAGGGAGACGGTAAGGCTTAACAAATACTCCGTAACGGGGGAAGAAATTGCAATGTTTTGTTCGCGCTTCCCCTTCGAGCTTACCGACGGACAGAAGAGTGCGATAAGGGAAGTTTATGCCGATTTACGCTCTCCCCATGCAATGAACAGGCTCATTCAGGGCGACGTCGGGTGCGGAAAGACGGCTGTTGCCATTGCCTCGGTGTATATGGCGGTTAAGTCGGGCTATCAGGTGGCAATGCTTGCCCCCACAGAAGTGCTTGCCCGTCAAAACGCCTCTCAGCTAAAAAAATATCTCCCCGAATACGACGTCCGTTTTCTCTCGGGTTCAACTGCAACGGAAGAGAAAAGGAGCATAAAAGAGGGGATTAAACAGGGTCAAGTAAACGTAGTCTGCGGAACCCACGCTGTCATTCAAAAGGACGTCAAGTTTAAAAACCTTGCCCTCGTTGTGTGCGACGAACAACAGCGTTTCGGCGTTGCCCAGCGTTCTGCGCTCACCGAAAAGGGGGATAACTGCGACTGCCTCGTTATGAGCGCAACGCCCATTCCCCGAACGCTTTCGCTCGTTTTCTACGGCGATTTGGACGTCACCACCATTAAGGAAAAACCCCGTCAAAGGCAGGAAATTTCCACCTCCATAGTTAAAGATAACAAATATAAAGATATGTTAAGGTGGCTCACAGAACAGACCGCCCAAGGAAGACAGGCTTACTTTGTCTGCCCTAAAATCGAAGGCGACGAAGAGGGGACCACTATGTCCGTAACCGAACTTTACGAAGAGCTTAAAGGCGCAATGCCGAGGGTGAGGTTCGGGCTTTTACACGGCAGAATGAAGGATAAGGAAAAGAATGCGGTTATGGAGGCCTTCCGCGAAAAGCACCTCGACTGCCTTGTCTCCACCACGGTTATTGAAGTCGGAGTTGACGTACCCGACGCAACCGTTATGGTTATATACAATGCCGATAGATTCGGTCTTTCACAGCTCCATCAGCTAAGGGGCAGAGTGGGCAGGGGGAGCGTTAAAAGCTATTGCTTCCTGCTAACCGACAACGACAGCGAACAGGCAACCGAAAGGCTTAACGTGTTAAAGAACAATACCGACGGCTTTGCCATTGCCGAAGCCGATTTAAAGATAAGGGGAGGCGGTGACTTTATGGGTACTCGCCAGAGCGGAAGAATTTTAACCGAGCTTAAAAATCTGCGTTTTCCCGTCTCTTCTATATTCACGGCGAAAGCTATTTCGGACGAAGCCTTTTCAGGTGCGTTCGATACGCATGCGTTGCGCCGTTCGGCAATGGAGAAGTACGAAAGTCTTAAAGACGTCATAATGAACTAAAATTCGAGGGGTTGACAATCAGCCCCTTTTTTAGTATAATATAGGGGTAATTATGCAAGGGACGTCCCTTGTTCCGCAATTTTTGCGGAACAGACGTTTCCTATCAGCGTAAAAGGTATGATAAGGAGAAAAATATGAAAGTAAAAAGTCTAATTCCAATTGCACTGTCCTTTTTGATGGCAGGCTCGGTTTTCTTCGGCTGTAGCTCGAAGCCGACGACTCAAACTCCGCCGAACACAGAAACGGGCGATAGCACAGGCGGAGAAACGGGTGGTTCAACAGGTGGCGAAACAGGCGGAGACAACACGGGCGGTGAAACCGGTGGCGACGCCCAAGCTTCCACACCCCTGCCTGCAAGCAACAAAGTCTATGTTGTAGGCGACTCCACGGTCTGCTCGTTCTACGACAAGGACGATTACTATTTGCGTAGATACGGTTACGGCACACAGCTTGCCGAGTATTTAAACGTTACGAGCGACCAGATTGTAAACCTTGCACTCTCGGGCAGAAGCTCAAAGAGCTTTACCTACGGTCTCGACGTTGATTCCGCAAATAAAAACGCTACGTCAGGCGATATCTCCTGTTATGAGTATTTATTAAATAATATTTCGCAGGGCGACTATTTAATTATCGGCTTCGGTCATAACGACGAGAAGAGCGCAGAGCCTGCAAGATTTACCGACCCCAACGGCACGATAGACGAAGAAAACACTTCAAAGGGTACTTCGCTTAAATGGTGTTTAAACGAAAAGTATATCAAAGTTGCCAAGGAAAAGGGTGCGACGCCCATACTCTGTACGCCTATAGTCAGGTACGCTCCCGACGGCGATTATTCGGGTAGCGAAGCGCATATAACCGAAGACGGAAACTACCCCGAAGCTATCAAGCAGTTGGGCGAAGAGACGCAAACTGCGGTAATCGATTTAACGGCTTTAACCAAAGCTGTCTATGAGGCAAACAACGTTACCGCAATTTATTATCACGCTCACTCAACCTATACAGGCGATATTAAAACCACGCCTTACGACGGTACTGAAGTGCCCGACGGCATAGATAAGACGCATATCAATAAGTATGGCGCAAAGATGGTTGCATACCAATTTGCTACCGCATTAAAGCAGACAAATTGCAGTTTAAAAAATCACGTTAAGGACGAAATATCTAAGCCCACAAAGCGTATAGATTACGTAGATGCAATCAACTCCGACTACGTTAAAAAGCTCTACGTGCCTTTCGCTCCTGCCGATTACGAGGCGAACAAGATTGCAACCACAAACACGGGAACAACTTCCGTAGATTGGTATAGAACGGCAATGGGTACTTTGGGCGGTGCCTCAAAGGTCAGCCTCCATACCGCTACGTATGCCGACGACAAGTTCTCGTTAACCGCAGGTCCCGGCAGTAAGTTTGCCGATGCGAACGACGGCTTCGGTTCAGCGTTCATTCAGATTTCCAAGGACGATAACTTTACCGCGTCTGCACATGTTAAAGTCAATACGGTCGGCGACGTATATCAGGCAGGCTTCGGTATGATGCTCCGCGATGATATTTTAGTCGATACAAACGATACTACGCTTTTAACCAACTACGTTTCGGCAGGACTTTTAACTGTTAAAAACGCTTCGCCTACTGCAATTTGGAGCCGTGAAACTGCTACCGCTTTGACGATGACGGGCAACGAAACGAGTTGTGTGGCAGGTCAGGAATACGACGTTTCTATGACCAGAACGGGTCAGACCGTCGTTGTAACCTTTGCAGACGGCACTAATTCTTTTACGATGACCTATACTGACTTTGACTTTACGTCAAGGGATAAAGAGTATATGTATCTTTGCCTATTTGTAAGCAGGTCGTTCTCTGTTGAATTTACAAACGTTCAGTTTGAGATTACGGGGACAAGCCAGGGCGCATAATTTATTGCAAAACAAAAGTGGGGCGGACGGCTAAATTAAGCCGTCCGCCCTTGACTTTGCTCCCTGTTCGCTATAAAATACTTATAAAGGAGTAATAAAAAATGGAAGCTATTGAATGTTTGACTACGAGAAGAAGCGTAAAAAAATATAAATCCGACCCCGTCCCCCGAGAGATTTTAGAGAAGATTTTAGAGGCGGGAATGAACGCCCCCACGGGTATGAACAGGCAGGCGCCCATCATTCTTGCCGTTACAAATAAAGAACTTCGCGATAAGCTCTCTAAACTCAACGCCAAGGTTTTAGGCGCGGATACAGACCCGTTTTACGGCGCTCCCGTGGTTCTTGCCGTGCTTGCCGATAAAAGCGCTAATACCTACCTTTACGACGGTTCGCTGGTTATGGGTAATTTGCTTAATTCCGCCCACGCTCTCGGCGTTTCGTCCTGTTGGATTCACCGCGCAAAGCAGGTTTTCGAGGGGGAAGAAGGCAAGGCTATTTTAAAATCTTTGGGAATAGAGGGGGAGTATGAAGGAATAGGCTTCTGTATTCTCGGCTATGCCGATTGCCCTCAGCCTGCAAAAAGACCGAGAAAACAAAACTACGTTTACTATGTAAAGTAAAAATGTTATCAGGGTAAGACAATGTTATTTAAACGTAACCGCTCCAATAAAAGCCTTCCGCCCAAAACGGAGGGGGAAAAGGTTGATTTACTGTTTGCAAAAATAAAATTAGATAATAAATGCAGGTTGTTATATTCAGCCGATAAAAGGAATATCGTCTATATTTATAGGCGAGACGACGGCTTTTTCTCCGTCGGAAAGGAGCGTTTAGTTTTTGCCGACGACGAAGAAATCAAGATTTTTCAAACATACGGTTGGTGGGAAGATTGCAATACGAAAACTTCTATTTATGATACGCAGGAAAGGGCGTATAACGACGTAAAATGCGAGTTTTCCGACTATTTAGAACTGCCTATCGGTTGACGTGAGTAGGCTAACTGAATAGAATGATAAACACCCCGACAGATGAACTGTCGGGGTGTTGTATGTCGAATTGTCATATTATTGCACTATTTTTCTCGTCATTGCGAGTGGGCGTTTACGCCCCGTGGCAATCCCAGAGTACGAAGTCAGTCAGCCAGCCGTCATTGCGAGACACGCAGTGGCGTGGCAATCCCAGGGTCATAAGTGATAAAAAACAGAGCTCCCGCAAAAGATTTGTGAATACAAATATTTTGCGGGAAGAGGAGAGGCAACGAAGCAAAGTTTGCCTTTGGTTATAGCAAAGGCATTAAAGCGCAGTTTGCCTCGACGAGCCACCGCAAGCGGTGGGGTGTAAGGAGCGACTTGTTGCGACGGAATAGCGATTGGTCGAAAAGTAAGAAGGTAAAAGAGAATAAACAATTTCGCAATCGCGTCGCCACCCACGAGGTTTCTTCGCACCTTCCAATCACACAAAAAGAGAGCGCAAGTTGAAAAAATTCAACTTACACTCTCTTTGGCGCGGACGGAGGGATTTGAACCCTCGCTGCAGTTTCCCGCACTACTCCCTTAGCAGGGGAGCCCCTTGAGCCACTTGGGTACGTCCGCTCGTCGAGGCAAAACGCCCTTTAAAAGGCGGTGCCTACAAGGTCAGGCACCGCCTCAGTTGTGGCGTTTGCCTCTCCTCTTCCCACAAAATCTTTGCAAGCAAATCTTTTGCGGGAGCCCTATTAAAAGTTAAATTTATTTGGTGCTTGCACAAACGGTAGCTATGCTCCGTTGTGCCTCCTCTTCCCAAAAATTTGCTACACTAATTTTCGGGAACCCTGTTTAATTCAAAACGCCTTTTCAAAGGCTTTGCCTTGGTAAAGGCAAGGCCTCAATTATGGCGTTTGCCTCTCCTCTTCCCACAAAATCTTTGCAGGCAAATCTTTTGCGGGAGCCCTGTTTATAATGTTGTGTGTTAAACCGACTTACAAGTCCTTTTCGCTTAACGCTAAGTTAATATAACACAAATAAAACTATTTGTCAAAGCATTATTAAACTTTTTAACGATAATGATTTATAAAATTTTCTGCCTACGCTTGCTTTAACAGTGCTTATGTGCTAAAATGAGTTTATAAGAGAATAGATTGTGAAAGGAAAATATTTGTAAGGACGAAAGGAGTATGAAAATAGTATTTTTCGGGGATTCGATAACAGATTGCGATAGAGACCGTAGCGACGAAACTTCGCTCGGCAACGGCTACGTTAAAGTTTTGGGGGATAAACTTCGCCCTATCTATCCTGATATGGATATTGAACTTATCAATAAAGGCATTTCAGGTAACGAAGTGTGCGACCTTTTGGCACGAGTTCAGCGCGACGTCATTGACTTAAAGCCCGATGCCGTCGTCATAATGATAGGTATAAACAATACCATTCACTGCTTTAAGTACGGCAAGGAGTTAAACTACAAACTCTTCGAACGTGATTTAATCGAGCTTATAGATAAGCTTAAAGAGGCAGGAATAGTTGTAATCTTCTTAGAACCTTTCCTTCTTCCTGCTCCCGACAAAAAGCGTATGCGCCCCGTATTCGATAAGGAGTTGGAGATAATTCACCGTATCTGCGTAGAGAAGTGCGACGAGTTCGTTGCTTACGACGAAATGTTTAACGGCTTGTGCGAATCCCGCCCCTATTCCTATTATTCCGAGGACGGCGTTCACCCCACGTTCAACGGCTCTAATTTGATTGCGAATACTGCGATTAAGGCTATACGCAAGCACTTAATGTAATTGCTTCTCCGTAAATAAACGTTGCAATAATTATTATTTATTTTTTAAAACTTAAATGTAAAAATCAAACGCCTGCATCCTGTAACTTACAGGGTGCAGGCGTTTACAATAATTCTCATTACTTACGATAAATAATTTTCTATTTTACAAAAATTAAACTTAATTATTTATAAAAACAATTTTAACCGATAAACAAAATCAAAATTCCGACCAACAGACCGACAAGCATAGCAAACCCCGGCGCCTTGGAACGCCACATTAAAATTGCTTCGGGCATAAGCTCTCCGAACACAACGTACAGCATAGCACCGCTTGCAAAGCTTAACGAAAGCGAAAGGGCGAGGGGATTAAGGGTACCTATAAAATAACCCATCATTGCGCCTAAAACGGTGGGTACTCCCGTAAGTGCCGTGGCGAATACTGCCTTAGCTTTATTCGTTCCCCCGGCAATCAGCGGAACAGAGACGGACATACCTTCGGGAATATTGTGCAAGCCGATGACAATAGCAACCGTAAGTCCGCTACTCAACCCGGAAATTATTGGTTCGTTCGCATAGGATGCGCCTATTACCATACCCTCGGGCAGGTTGTGCAGAGCTATTGCAAACGCCATAACCAACCCGGCGACAAAAAGTTCCATTTTAGAGGCCTTGTCGTTGTGTTTTTTAACGTCCTCTTTATGCACTTCATAGTGGTCGCTGTGGATAAGTTCGGAGAGTTGGTCGGCAGTTTTGGGGTGATTTTGGTCTATGTGTTTAATCTGCTTGTTGGTTCTCTTATCTATAATATAGTTTAAAAGATATACCAAAACGTAGCCGACAAGCACCATACCTATGACCATAAACACGTGCCAGACGGGTAGAGTGCCGTTAGCTCTTTTGCCCTCTTCTAAGGCGTCTAACAAAAGGTCGAGGCAGACCACGCACACCATTACTCCGCCTGCAAAGCTAAGTAAAAGGCTTACCAATTTTTCCGAATTTTTATGTACGACCGCACCAATCAGACCGCCCAAACCCGTGCCGACGACTCCTGCAATCGTTGTGATAATTACAACCCAAGCAAACGTACTCATTTTTTACTCTCTTAATCTTCTTTATATATTTTAACGCGAAAACGTATATATGGCAAACGTTTAGTATATTACGGCAAAATTTTTAATAAACGAGCGAACTTAACATATTTTTAAAATTTTATTCCTTCTTGTGAATAATCACCGATATTTCACATAAATTTTATAATTATTGTGTCGAATGTGCTTGAAATATATCAATAAAAGCGTTATTATTATAATGTAATAAAAAATACTGACAAAGGAGCAAAATGCTATGTCTGATTATGTTGTTTTAACCGATTCCTGTTCCGACCTCGGAAAGGATATAAGGGAAAAATACGGTATCGAATATGCTCGAATGAATATCGTTTACGATAATAAGGAATTGTCTGCGTCCCTCGATTGGGATTTATATACCCCTCAGGAATTATACGGAATTATGCGCGGAGGCACAAGAGTTACCACCAACCAGGTTCCCGTAGAAGAATTTACAAAAATATTTGAAAAACACCTTAAAGAAGGCAAAGATATAGTTTATATCGGCTGTTCTTCCAGGCTTTCGGGTTCTGTAAACACGGGTAAGGTAGTGGCAGACGAAATGGCGGAAAAGTACCCCGACAACAAAATTTACGTTATAGATTCGCTTAACAGTTCGCTCGGCGAAGGACTTATGACCCTTGACGCCTCAATAATGCGTAGCGAAGGTAAGTCGGCAAAAGAAGTTGCAGAGTATCTCGAAAGCAACAAAAACAAGTACCAGCAGTTCTGTGCTGTTGAAGATTTAACCTACCTTAAAAGGGCGGGAAGGGTAAAGGCGTCAACGGCATTCTTCGGCAACCTTTTCGGAGTTAAGCCCATTCTTATCTCTAATAAGGAGGGCGAAAACTTTGCTTTAAAGAAGGTTAAGGGCAGAAAGAAGTCTCTCGACGAAATCTTCGATATGGCAAAGCAGGCAATTGTCAACCCCGAAGAACAGACGGTAGCCGTCGTTCACGCAGACTGCATCGAAGACGCTAATTACCTTAAAGACAGAATAGAAAAGGAAATGAACGTTAAAGAGGTCTATGTCAACTATATAGGACCGATTATCGGCGCTTCGGCAGGTCCCGGAACGATTGCAATTTACTGCCGTTGCAACGAGATTGACGTTTAATTTTTAACTCAAATAATTCTTACGGCGAGTGTTAAAAAATGCATATCGCCGTAATATATTGCTTAGATAAATTAAAAAAGACGATATGAATAAGAATTGTGTAAAAATCGGTTATCGTGAATTTACCGATATGCTTTCGTGCGGTTATTCTTCTCTTTTGAAAAAGGAAGAGGAAGTAAATAATTTAAACGTATTCCCCGTACCGGACGGAGATACGGGTAAAAATATGCGTATGACCTACGAATCAGGTATAAACGCCTTAAAGAAGTCTAACGTAACCACCGTTGGCGAAACGGCGGAAATCTTTGCAAAAGGTGCATTGCTCGGCGCAAGGGGTAATTCCGGCGTTATTCTCTCCCAGATTTTCAAGGGCTTTGCGCAAGGGCTTAAAGGCTGTGAAGAAGCCGATGCCGAAGATATAATCAACGCCTTTTCAGAGGGAGTTAAAAAGAGTTATAAAGCCGTAGTGAAGCCCGTAGAAGGCACTATGCTCACGGTGTTCAGAGAGTGTAGCGAGTGTGCTTCGGAGTGCGGTAAGGATATGCCCATCGACGAACTTTTTAAAAACGTTGAGCGCCGTTGTAAGATATCGCTTGAAAACACACCCAACCTTTTACAGGTGTTAAAGGACGCGGGCGTAGTAGATTCGGGCGGTGCCGGTCTTTTATGTATCTTCCGCGGATATCTAAACTATTTCAACGGCAAAGAAGATTACGTCGGTACCGAGGAGGACAATAAGCTCTTCACCCCTGCGGATATGTCCGAAACGGCAGTATCTTCCGAAGAAGAGTTCGGCTACTGTACAGAATTTTTAATCACTCTTTCGGCTCAGGCTAAGGATAGCTTTGATACCGATTTGCTCGTTGCTCAGTTAGAGAGTATCGGCGGTCAATCGATAGTCGCTTTAAGGGACGAAGATATAGTAAAGGTTCACGTTCACGTATTAACCCCCGGCGACGTGCTGAATATTGCACAGCAGTACGGCGAGTTTTTAACTATAAAAATCGAGAATATGTCCTTGCAACACAGCGAACTCGTAAAGAATTCGGAAGTAAAGGTTGTTAAGCCTTTAAATGAGAGGATAGGCGTAGCCACCGTGGTCGTTGCCGACCAGGGCGGTTTTAAGGACTTGTTCTACAATATGGGTGCCGACTGCGTAGTTAACGGCGGTCAGAGTATGAACCCCTCCGTAGAGGACTTCTTAAAGGCGTTTAACGAGGTTAACGCAAAGGACATAATAGTTCTTCCCAACAACTCCAACGTCATAATGGCGGCAAAGCAGGCTTCGGAAATTTTCAGCGAAGCGACCGTTCACGTAGTACCTACGCGTACCATCGCCCAAGGATATAGCGCACTTTCCATCTATAATCCCGACGAGGACGTAGAAGTAACCGTTGCCGATATGCAGACGGCGCTCTCGTCAGTAATCTCGGCAGAAATCACGAGGGCGGTAAGGGACGCTAAGTGCGACGGCGTGGATATTGCAAAGTCGGACGTTATGGTCATTGTTGACGGCAAGGTGTCTTGTGCGGATAAGGATATGCTTTCAGCCTTTTCTTCGGCGCTTTCTTCAATGGAAGGGCTTGAAGATAAGTGCGTAATAACCTTCTTTTGCGGTGAGGGGGCAACAGAGGAACTTACCAAGAGTATGACCGAACACATAAATGCTGATTACCCTTTCCTTGAAGTTAGTATTGTTGAAACGGCTCAGCCTGTATATGACTATATAATCGCAGTAGAGTAAGGGTCAATAATTAAATAGAAACATAATGGCGGACTTCGTAATTTGTAAGCGTAGTCCGCTTAACTTTATCTAATTTTAACGCAATGTCCGTGCTTTTTCTTGCATTTGCGGTTGGGTAGTGTTAAAATAAAAAGGCGCAGACAAAATAACATTTTCTGTGCAATACGGACGGTAAAGGAAGGGAATTATGTATATCAACCAATTGCTTAACGCCAAGAACGAGCTTGTGGGTCAGGAAGTAGAGTTGAACGGTTGGGTTCGCAACCGCAGACAGCAGAAGAACATAGGCTTTATAGACTTTTACGACGGCACTGTGTTCAACCCCGTACAGCTTGTCTATGAAATAGGCAAGGTCAACGTTGAAGGGGTAAAGGTAGGCTCCTGCCTTAAAGTTACGGGTAAAGTCGTATTGAACGAGAGGACGGACTCTGTCGATATAGAGCTTTCGTCTATAACGCTTTTAGGCGCTTGCGACGACGATTTCCCCATTCAGCCCAAACGCCATACGCTTGAATTTTTGCGTGAAAACGCATATCTCCGCCCCAGGACAAGGGTGTTTCAGGCGGTGTTCCGCATAAGAAGCGTTGCGTCAATGGCTATTCACGAGTACTTACAATCACGTGATTACCTCTACGTGCATACTCCCCTTTTGACGGCTAACGATGCAGAGGGTGCAGGCAACACGTTTACCGTTACCACCTACGACCCTTTAAATAACGATGAAAAGGATTATTCTAACGACTTCTTCTCCCGTCACGCGTCGCTTGCCGTAACGGGTCAGTTGGAGGGCGAAACCTTTGCAATGGCGTTCTCTAAGATATACACTTTCGGACCTACTTTCAGGGCGGAAGATTCCAACACCAAAACTCACGCGTCCGAGTTCTGGATGATTGAACCCGAAATGGCGTTCACCGACTTGCAGGGACTTATGGACGTCGAGGAGGACTTCCTTAAAAACATTCTTCAAACCATTTTAAATAAGTGCGACAAGGAACTTGAATTTCTTGAAAAGTTTAACGATTTGCCTTTAAGGGAGAGAATGAAGCACGTGATAAATTCACAAATCGTGCGCCTTTCCTTCCACGATGCGATCACCATTTTAAAGGAGGCGGACGCAACCGAGAACTTCGAGTTTAAGCCTGATTACGATTCGGACCTTGCAAGGGAACACGAAAAGTATTTAACCGAAAAGAAGTTCAACGCACCCGTATTCGTCTATGATTGGCCCAAGGAGTTCAAGGCGTTCTATATGTACCAGAACGACGACGGCAAAACGGTCGGCGCGGTTGACTTGTTAGTGCCTAACGCAGGCGAACTTATGGGCGGTAGCCAAAGGGAAACGCGTTACGATAAGCTTATGAAGAGAATGGAAGAACTTCATATCTCCGCCGATTCAATGTATTGGTACTGCAATTTAAGGCGTTTCGGCGGTTGCACTCACTCCGGTTTCGGTATGGGCTTTGAAAGGCTTTTAATCTACGTAACAGGTATGGCGAACATTAGGGACGTTATTCCTTATTACAGGACTCCCAGAAATTGCGACTTCTGATTCTTTTCTCTGCGTATATACTTCGCGATAGTTCGTAAAGCTGTGGCAACCCTCAGTCATTTACTATCTTTGTAAACTCCCGTCGGCAAATCCGCAGGCTCCTGCTTTTGCTCGCATCTATGAAGAGGGAGGAGTTTGGGTGGTGTTCGCTGTGGCAACCCTCAGTCATTTACTACTTTTGTAAACTCCTTCGGGTTTTCCTCGCTCTCCTGCTCTCGCTCGTATCTCCGCAGAGGGACTTGCCCCAATGCGGTGGAAATTTTCCAGAGGGACTTGGTTGGGTGCGGTAGGTAACTCGCCCACTTGGCTTCCCTAAAGAATAGGGAAGCTGTCGCCATAGCGACTGAAGAGTTTGATATAAAATGGTGTGGTAAGTCGTCATTGCGAGACGGCTGTAAGACGGCGTGGCAATCCCAAAGTTTTAAGCACCAACCATTCTTGCCTTCCCTGAAGAACAGGGAAGGTGTCGCAAACATTGTTTGCGACGAAAGAGTTTGATGCTTCTAATAATAACACCTCAATAAAATACCAAAAATTACCTCTTTTACGCATAGCTTAGTTTTTTTACTTAGCGTAAAAATGCTTGACTACTTAGCTTATTACGGGTAAAATAAAATAGTATAGGTGAAAATTCCGCAAATAGGCGGAGCTTTCGCCGTTCAATTCATTTAAAAGGTTACAGACAATGAAGTTAAAAAATTTGGGGCGTATTCTTTGCGCCGTTGCAATTGCAGGTACGGTTATTACTTTGCCTTTTGTATCGGGTTGCAATACCGACCACCCCGAAGCGCAAATAACCATAAGTTATAACGACGCGGACTACGTTTTGGAATACAAGATGTACCGCAATATGTATCCCCAGACCGTTCAGCATTTCATCGAACTTGCCGACAACGGTTTCTATAACAATATGATTGTTCATAACTATCAGTCGTCCTATTGGTTTACAGGCGGATATAGCTACGACGCAGATAGTTATGCGGAAGCTGTTGCGGGCGACGAGAACGATAGGTTAGACTATTACGAGGCTGTATCAAAGGAGTATGAATATTCCCAACTTGCAGACCCCGATAACGGCAAAATCACGCCTTCGGTATATGAAGACTATATCGGCGGACAGTACGTTAAGCCCTTAAATACGCTTATCGGCGAGTTCTCTAACAATCAGCATAAGATAGATAACGGTGCGTTAACTAACGGATTCGGCAATCTTTCGATGTATTATACGTCAAAGAACGTCGGCAAAGTAGAGAACCAGAACGTATGGCTCAATAAGACGGGTTCGCAACCCGGCGTTAAGGGTACCTATAACTACAACAGCGCAACGAGCATTTTCCGTATTCAAACGGGTACTTCAACCTCGTCAA
>JBJEVA010000005.1:0-1921 GCA_051884115.1 Candidatus Coproplasma sp.
GACAAGGCTTTAATCGGAAAATTAAAGGAAAGGCGGCAAGCGGCGGCGGAAACCGAAGCAAGAAACAAAAGAGAACTTGAACTCTTAAAAATCAAGGCAAAACTATTCTATTAAAAAAGGAGAAGAAAAACTATGAAAGATTTTCTAAACAAACTCATTGCAAACAAGCAGAAAGCGGCTGACGAGTTGCGCAAAAAGATTGACGCGGCAACGGACGTAAACGAAGCCCGCGCCGATTATAAAACGCTCGAAGCACTCAACAAAGAGATTTCCGACGCTATGGCGGAACTGAAAAAACTTGACGAGCAAGACGACAGCAACGGAAACGGCGGTGGCGATATGGCGGAGGGAAGAAGCCTTAACCCTCTTGCAAGTTACGGTATGGCAAGCGCAAAGACAGAAGCACGCGACGCCGACCCACTCGCAACAATGGAATACCGTAAGGCATTCAAAGACTTTGTTCAAAATGGCGTACGTTCCGAACTGTTGAAGAGAGCAGACGCAGAAAACGTATCGAGCGACCTCGGTATTCTTTTGCCGAATACAATCGTAAACGAAATTATCAAGGGCATTGAAAAGGTTTACGGACACCTTTATTCGAGAGTTAAAAAGACTAACGTTAAGGGCGGCGTTCAATATCCTATCGGCGCGTTCACCGCAACTATGTATTGGGACGGTACGGCAGGAACTGACACCGAACACGGCGTTTCCGAAAAGCAGAAAGCGGGTGGCGTAAATGATTATGTTCAATTTACCTACCATATCGGCGAAATCCGTATTGCTCAATCTCTCTTGCAATCCATTGTAACCGTAGAAGCGTTTGAAAGAGAAATTATCAACGCACTTCTTGAAGCCTATGTCAAGGCAATGGATGAGGCTATCCTCAACGGCGACGGCGTGAAGCAACCGACGGGTATTCTCGTTGAAGCGGCAAAGGGCGCAAGCGGTCGTATCCCTACTGCGAATATTATTACTTTCTCGGAGGCAGATATGGCAGATTGGAAACAATGGCAGAAAAAATTGTTTGCAAAAATTCCGCTTTCAATGCGAAAACTCCGTCCAGAATTCGTTATGACGGCGGAAACTTGGGAAAGCAACATTCTTACGCTTGCCGACGACAATAATCGTCCTGTTGGTCGCGAAACTTACAATCCCGAAACGGGCGACGAAAAATGCACCTTTAAGGGTCGTGTAGTCAACCTCATTGAAGAGGGCGGAATTAAGTCATTCGATACCGCAGGAGTGGGCGATTACTTCGCTATGATGTGGGTTCCAGAAAAGGCATATCTTATCAATAGCAACTTGCAATTCTCTTACAAAAAGTATTTTGACGAGGATACTAATCAATGGATTACGAAAGCACTTGTTATTTGCGACGGCAAGCCTCTTGACGCAAAATATATTTTCTTGCTCAAAAAAGGTGCTTAATTAAAGGAGGGCGTAAGGTATGTTGAAAAAAGATTGCCTCGCGGAGGTATTGCAGAATGTTAGCGGGAAAAAAATCCCCGCCGACGTACTCGCAAAATGTAAAACCACTTGCGAAGTGCTGGACGCGTTCAACGCTCTTTTCAAATGCGTTGTAACTTTTTCGGGTATTATCGGTTCAACCAACGTAACGTCAAGAATGAACGTAACCGTTAAGGACGCAAAGGGTAATATCATTGCGGCAAATTCGGACGGTAAATACACTCTTAAAAATGGTATTTATACCTACGACGCAACCGCAACGGGAGCAGTTGCAAAAAGCAATGTAGCATTTACAATCACGAATGCGGACGAAACGAACGGAACAAAGACCGTTGTCGTATCTTTCACGGCGGCGTAATGCGACGGTTCGTTATCGAATAAAGACAGGAGGAATACAAAATGACGGTTGAGAGTTTAACGCCGCTTACGGACGCGGAATTGTTATCGGCTGTTA
>JBJEVA010000006.1:0-8439 GCA_051884115.1 Candidatus Coproplasma sp.
ACGCCGGGGTTGGAGTTATCGGTAACGCCGTGCATACGGTTGTTGAACGAGAGGCAGTTATAAAGCTTAACGTCGCCTGCCATAGTAGAACCGCCTAACTTAAAGCCGTTGCCGTCGCCGTCCTTGGTGGTGAAGGAGTAGGTGTTAATCTCGTCCATTTCGCTGTTGTACGAGTCGCCGAACCAGTCGTTGCAGTTCTTCTGGGTGTCCATAAGGAAACCGTTTTCAAACGCTACGCAGTTGTAAATAATTACACAGCCGATGTTACCGCTTTCGGGCTTACCGTACAAGTCCCAACCGTCGTCGGAGTTGCGGTATGCAACGCAACCGTCGAAGATGTTGCCGTAACCTACCGTAAGCTTTGCCGCAAAGCCGTCGGCGTTTTCGCCTGCCGTTTCGTTGTCGTAGTTGTTGTAGGAAGTACAGTTTTTAATTAAGTTATAGCTGGGCCATTGATTGATGTTGGTATAGCTCGACTGCGACCTGCCCAATTGCAGACCGGTGTCACGGTTGTTATAGAATTCGCAGTTTTCTACTACGTTGTAGTTACCGCCTATGTACATACCGTTATCGCCTGCGCCACAGACGTCTATGCCTCTCCAATAGATATAACTTCCGTCCATCTGGACGCCTCTGGAAGTGCCGTCGAAGATTTGGTTTTTGAAGTTGAGAACTGTCTTTTTGGTGCTGTCTGCGGGTTCAAAGATAATGTAGTTATCGTAAGTTCCGCTTTTTGTTATGGTCAGCTTTTTGTCGTGAGTTATGCCGTTCTCGATATCCTCATCGGTATCGACGGGAATATCAACGATATGTTCGCCGGGGCAAACCCTGACTATATCGCCGGGTTGCAATTTAGACTGCTGATTGGTGAAGAAGCTACGGATGTTATAGCAGGTAGCCACGCTCTTGCCGTCCTGTACGGCGCCTTCGGCAGGGGTACCTATGTAGTAAATATTTCCTGTGATTTTATTTACTATAGAAGTGCCGTCGCGTGCGACAGAGTTGGACTTTTTACAGCCGACAGCGGAGGCGGAAACGCCTGCAACCATTGCCATAGAAAGGGCAATCACCGCAACCTTAGTCAAGTTTTTAAATTTATTTTTTTTCATAATATACCTTTAAAACGATATAATTTTTTTATAAAGCAATAACCGCTTTATTTGCGCTTTACGCCCAACGGTATGTTTCAACCGTCGGGCGTTGTAGCGTTTAAATGTTTCGTTGTAGTACTAAATAATCAACACTTTGTTAGGGAACAAGGTTAATTTCGAATACGTTAATACCGTTATCACCGCCGAGATAATAGGTGCCTGCGGTCGTTATGGTGTACGTAAAGGTGAATAACGTGCTTGAATCTGCTCCTTCGCCTGCCGTTTGAAGAGCAGTCATTTCGCTGTTGTAAATCGAAAGCTGTCTTGTATCGGCAGAACCCTTCTTGTAGAGTACGGTAACGGTACAACCTGCAGTAACTTCGATTTTTATTGCCTTCTGAGTTGCCGTTGCTCCGCCGTTTGTCTTTATACGGTTAGTATAAGGAACGGTACCCGTGTTAGCTTCGATTTTGCAACCCGTCAAAAGCGTAACCTTTGCAAGAGTTTCGTCAGCTATTACTTCGTCAGCCGTTAAATTTGCCGAGCCTGCGGTTAAGTTGCTTGCAACAATGCTTACAGGGGAAGCTTCGCCTTCCTTGGTTATGGTTACTGCTACTTCCTTGGTTACGGAGTAGGTCTTGTCACCTGCGGATACGGTTATTTCTACCGTCAACGTATGCGCGCCCTTGGTAAGAGCAAGTCCCGTTGTGTCGTCGATTACAGTGTCGCCTTCTTTTACAACGTAGCTAATAGTTGCGTCTGCGTTCTCGCCTTCCATAGCGGTAACGATATCGCTCTTCTTAATGGTTATAGTAGTGTCGGAGCTTGATGCGGGGATTTCGGTTACGAAACCACTCTTTAACGTAGCGGTTGCACCGTAAACGCCCTTAACTTCGGATTCAACGGTTATAGAATAGGTAGTGGTCTTTTCGCCGTAGGAAATGGTTACCGTCTGCTTGCCTACTGCGCTCATATCGTAGCCCGAATAGGTAGCTTCTGCGGATACGTCCCTCTTGGAAACGTCACAGGTTACGTCGTTGGCATAAACGCCGAGTACCTGTATTCCTGCGGAGGAGAACACGTCGCCAACCGTAAAGGTCTGTACGGCAGAGGGTACGGTCTTTTCAAGCGAGGCAAGCGTTTCGCCTGCGGTTGCGTTGATAGGCTGTTCTTCGGATGCACCGCCTTCGATAATCTTATCAACTCTTACGTAGTGGATATACCAACCACTGCTAAGGGAAGTGACGTGGTAAGTACCGGCTTCGGTTACGGTGAATTGAACCTTTGTTACGCCGTCAACTCCCGAAACAGCTTCTCCGACCTGAGTTAAGGTTGCGTCCGTTCCGTTTGTGCCAGCCTGCTTAAACAAGGCGATTTGACGTGCCGCGCCTGCCGAAGAGCTGGATACGTAAAGGGTAATTATAGTCTTTGCGGAGGTTGCGTCTGCAACAGCTTCGTGGTTGAATTGAAGGGTTCTGAAAATGGTAGTGCCGTCAAGCGCACCGCTCTTAATGGGCGAACCCTGCATATTCAATCTCTGGGTAAATGCCTTACCGTCAGCAGATTTATTGCTTCCGTCGATTTTAACAACCTTACCGGATTTTGCAGTAATTGTTAAGCCGTTGCCTAAATCCTGGTTTTCTGTAATACCTGCGGTATTCTGCGTAAGCTTATTTACGTTGAGGATAGAGGACTGTACTACGAAGCTTGCATCGTCGGTTACAGTATAATTGAAGGACTTGGTAAGCGTCTTGCCGTCCATAACAAGTTCTGCATTAGCCGTCTTGTTTTCGCCTACACCGTAGGTATCTACGCCCGTAACGATAACGCCGGTTACGTCTTCCTTAGCGCCCGAAGCAAGCTCTACTTCCCAAGCGAGGGAGGAAGAAATTGTGTCTGCGCCCTGAACCTGTGTAGGTGTTTCGGTACCTTTAAGAGTAAGCGAACCGTCCTTAACGGGGTCGGTAACGGATAAGTTAGCCGTGCCGAACACGTCGTCGTTAACAAGGACCCAAACGATATAGTTGCCCTTTGTTAAGTGGTCGCCTAAGCCATAAGTATTCTTTCCTGCCTCAATCTCTATAGTACACTTAGATAAATCTACGGTTGCGCCTTCGATGACGTTCTGTGCGCTGTCAATGTAAGAAGCCTCGATATCGTCAAGAGAAAGGGTTGCAAACGTATTGGTTGCATTAAGCTCTATGCTTTCGTTTATAAGGGTAACCTTAACGCCTATTGCGTTTGCAGGAACTTCTGCTCCTGTTTCACCGCCACCCGATACTTGTCTTACGTGACCGCATACGTTACAGTCGGTATCCTGGTCGCCGTCGTAAACGTGGTTAGCCTCGTCGAACTTATAGCCGTCGTCTGCGGTACAGTTGTGCCAGTGTTTGGTGTCGTTGCTATCCCATTCGGTTGATGCGGTATGCTCGTGAACGGGGGGAGTAGGGGTAGTAGGCTCCTTTTTACAAGCAGAAATGCCTGCTACGCCTGCGCCAACCGCACCCGCGATAACGAATACGGACAAGAGTTTGGTAAGTTTGTTCATTTTTTTCCTCCACTTTATATTATTTATTTATGGGAATGAAAAGGCTTTTCCGCCTTTTAAATCATAATAATTTTACCACCGATAGGGCATATCGTCAAGTCAATTATGAAAAAAAATCGCAAATTGTGTTTTATATATTCATTATAATAATTAAATTAAAGGCGAAATTTGTTTTAACTATTGCAATATAAAAAAAACGTGATATAATGATAAATGACTAAAATAATGTTAAGGAGAATAACCCCAATGAATAACGAACAGATTATTGAACAAATCAAGAAAATGAAGATTGTTCCCGTAGTAGTACTTAACTCTATCGAGGAAACGCTTCCCAAGATGCAGGCATTAGTTGACGGCGGACTTCCCTGTGCGGAAATCACTTTCCGTACGGCTTGTGCTGAAGAGGCAATTAAGCTCACCACCGAAAAGTTCCCCGATATGTTTGTAGGCGCAGGCACGGTCATCAACCGCGACCAGTGCGAAAGAGCAATCAAAGCAGGTTCTAAGTTTATCGTATCCCCCGGCTTCTCGGAAGAAGTTGCAGACTGCTGTGCAGAACACGGAATGCTCTATCTCCCCGGCATCGTAACCCCTACCGAGGCTATGGCGGCAATTGCAAAGGGACTTACCACGTTAAAGTTCTTCCCTGCATCTAACTACGGCGGACTTAAGACTATTAAGGCTATCTGTGCGGCATTCCCTTATCTTAAGATAATGCCCACCGGCGGTATCTCTGCGGACAACATCTTAGAGTATCTTGCATACGACAAGATTATCGCTTGCGGTGGTAGCTGGATGATGAAGGGTACCCCCGAAGAGATTAAGGAAGCTACCGCAAAGGCAGTTGCCCTCGTCAACGGCTAAGCGAAAAATTAAGTATATCTAAGTAAAATTTTGCCCCCATTGCGCATTTCTGAGCAATGGGGGTTTAGTATTTATTCTTTATTCTTTGTTATTTGTTATTTGTTATTTGTTATTTTTTATTTATTATTTTTTCTTTTTTCTTTCCCGTTTGATTGGTGAAAAGTTAGTCAAGCGATTAGTTATTAAGAAACTGCGCCGTGGGTCGCACCCACCCGTTTGATTGGTGGTGAGTTAGTCAAGCGATTAGTTATTAAGAGATTCGGCTCAACGCCTAGTTGTGGGTCGCACCCACCCGTTATAAACTGCCCCTGAAACCCTTACCTAAGATTTCGTTGGCGTCGGTGAATATGGTGAATGCGGAGGGGTCGATTTGCTTAACCTTAGTCTTTAATTTTAACGCTTCACCGCGTTTGCATACGGTTATCATAACCGTCTTTTGGTTGCCTGTGTAACCGCCCGTAGCAACGTATTTGGTGTAATCGCGTTTCATAATATCGGTAATATACTTGCCTATCTCGTCGGGCTTGGTGGTTATAATTGTAATGTACTTGCTCTTACCTATGCTCTCTATAACGCTGTCGATAATGAAGGCTTTGGCAAACAGTCCTAAGAGAGAGTAAAGTCCGACAGTGATATTACCCGTTACGAAAAAGGTTGAAAAGGCGATGGCGAAGTCAACGACGAGCAACGCCTTGCCCGTATCGAGCTTGGTGTATTTTTTAAGTATAAGGGCAATAATATCCGTTCCGCCCGAAGAGGCACGGCAATTGAAGATAATCGCACTGCCTATTCCCGTCAAAAGCATTGCATACACGAGTTCCAAAAAGGGCTGATTGGTAAGTGGAATTAAATTCCCTGCCGTATCCTTTTTAAAGGGGAGGAAGTATTCAAACAGCATATTCTCCGCCGAATAGACGAGGGAGCAATACACGGTCTTTAAAGTACAGCCCTTGCCGAGGAAGATAAAACCTACTACAAGTAGCAGTAAATTTATCGCCATATTGAGGTTGGCTTGGGTTAAGATATTGGGGGCGTATTTGCCGAATAGACGGGCGAATATTATGGAAATACCGCTTACTCCGCCCGTTGCGAAGTTGTTGGGAACTTTGAAAAAATACACCCCTCCCGCAACTAAAAGCGTACCTAAATTCATTAAAAGGAAGTTTAAAATAATACTTAAAACTCTCTTTTTTGTCAAAGGTTCTTTGGGCGGTTTTGCGTTTGAAGGGCTTTGGCTGTCGGGTGTGTTTTCCCCCTCTTGCGCGAGAGTTTCGTCGCCGTCTTTTTTGTCCGATGCTTCTAAAACGTTTTCCGTTTGTCGGCTTTCTTTTAAGCTCTGATTATCTTCCATATTCATTATCTCTTTTGTCGATTTTAAAACCGTGTTCATATTATCACAATAATATTTTAAAGTCAATGGCGATGGGCTTAAATATTTTTAACGGTATTATAAAAAGCAATTGCATATTGACTTTACGCGGTGTTTATGATACACTTAAATAAGGCAGGCAGGAATTTTAATTTTTGCGCCTGTAAATCAGCGATTAACGATTGCCGTTCGATAGGTTGTTTTTTGTCGTAGGCGGTTAGAGAGAATAGATATTATGATTAACAGACAAGCACTATTTTCCGACGAAACGGAAGATTATAAAAGCCCTTACGAACCCAAGACGGGCGATAGGGTGACGATTAAGGTACGTACTCTTAAAAACGACGTAGAGAGGGCGTTTGCCGTTATAAACGGTACAGCCCACAAAATGAAAAAGACGGATACGAACAGCGATATGTTCGACTATTACGCCTACACCTTTACCTGTAAGGTAAGGGCGGTAAACTACTATTTCTGCCTTGAAGACGAGGACGACAGGGTGTTCTATAACCGTATGGGTGCGGTTACTAACAATCAGGACGAGTTCGATTTTAGCTTTGTTCCCAACGTAAAGGTCCCCGATTGGGCAAAGGGCAGGGTGTTCTATCAGATTTTTTGCGACAGGTTCTGTAACGGCAACTTATCTAACGACGTGGAGGACAACGAGTATTACTATACGGGCGGTCACTCCAAAAAAGCCGAATGGCGTTCTCTGCCGGCGACCACCGACGTCAACCGCTTTTACGGCGGAGATTTGCAGGGGGTTGAGCAAAAGCTCGACTACCTCTCCGACTTGGGCGTAGAGGCAATATATTTTAATCCCCTCTTCGTTTCGCCCTCCAATCATAAGTACGATACGCAGGACTACGACTATATTGACCCTCACCTCGCAATAATCGAAGAGGACGAGGAGCATTATATGCAGGGGTGGGAGCAACACAACGGCTACGCTCCCAAGTATATCAGAAGAACGACGAGCAAAATTAACCTTGAAAAGTCAAACGCCTACTTTGCATCGCTTGTAGAAAAGCTTCACAGCCGTGACATTAAAGTCATAATAGACGGCGTGTTCAATCACTGCGGTTCTTTCCATAAATGGATGGATAGAGAGGGCATATATATAGCCCAACCCGATTACGAAAAGGGTGCTTTTCAGTCCAAAGACAGCCCTTACCGCAGTTACTTTAAGTTCTATCACCCCAACGAGGACCACAGTGAATACGAGGGTTGGTGGAACTATAAAACCCTGCCTAAGCTCAACTACGAAAAGAGTCAAAAGCTCTGCGAAGAAATATACGGCATAGGCGCAAAGTGGGTGTCCGCCCCCTATAACGTCGATGGGTGGAGGTTGGACGTCGGCGCGGACTTAGGGCATAGCGCAAAATTCAACCACAAGTTCTGGAAGACCTTCTCTTCAAGGGTTAAAGAGGCTAACCCCGAAGCCTTCATTTTTGCCGAACACTACGGCAATCCCGAAAGCTGGCTTAAAGACGGCGAGTGGGATTCTATAATGAATTACGACGCCTTTATGGAACCCGTAACTTGGTTTTTAACGGGTATGGAAAAGCACTCCGAGGGCAGGGACGACAGCAGATACTTAGACGGCAAAGCCTTTTTTGCGTCGATGACGAAGAATATGGCAAGGCTTCCCCGTCCTGCATTGGACAGCGCCATAAATCAGCTCTCCAATCACGACCATTCGCGTTTCTTAACGAGGACCAACCGCAAGACGGGTACCCTTAAAACTATGGGCGCTAAGTCGGCGGAAGAGGGAATTGACAAGAGGATATTATACACCGCAGTGCTTATTCAGATGACTTGGCCGGGAAGCCCTGCTCTCTATTACGGCGACGAGGTGGGGCAGGTCGGTTGGACCGACCCCGATTCAAGGCGAAGCTTCCCTTGGGGGTTAGAAGATTGGGAGGTCTATGGCGTGCATAAATCGGCCATTGCTCTCAGAAAAAAGCTACATTGCCTTAAAATGGGTTCGCTTCTTCCGTTGGACGGCGGTAACGGCTATATCGCCTATGCCCGTTTCGATAAAGAGGACTGTGCAATCGTCGTTATAAACGCATCGGATAAGCCCGTTGCGGTATCCGCCCCCGTCTGGCTTGCAACAGGGGAGAGAACGGATACGCTTTCTCGTGAGTTGGTGGTGGGTGCCGACGAGTATCTTCTGCCCAAAAACGTCGAAGTTAAGTTCGGCAGAATAATGCTTAATATGCCACCCGAATGCGGTTGCGTGTATAGCAAGGTTTTTAAAAAATAAACGGCTAAAAGCCCTGTTTGCATAAAGAATATGTGCGTTAAACGCCACATATACGGCAGGTAATTATACTTTATGCACGGTTATGAATAATTTATGTTTGACATCAATGCGCATAATTTTGCGCTGTTGATATATAAGGAGGACGTATGGAGAACAGATTTTTCGGAGATTTCGACAGGTACCTTTTTCACCACGGTACGCATTACGAGCTTTACGAAAAGATGGGTGCGCACATTCGAGAGATAAACGGCGTAAGGGGTACGCATTTCGTGCTTTGGGCGCCTTCGGCAAGGGCGGT
>JBJEVA010000007.1:0-8090 GCA_051884115.1 Candidatus Coproplasma sp.
GTGGTTGAGGTGACGGGACTTGAACCCACGACCTTCTGGTCCCTAACTCGATATTATCCCAAGCACAAACCAACAAAATTCATTTAATCATCAAATATCTATGAATTTATTATAAACTATTTATGAAAAAATAGCAATCAAATTATCAACTTCAATTAAAAATCTTAATGCAAAACAATAGAGAATTTACGCAAAAATTATTCTCTATTATTTTTAATTTTAAATCGATTGAGTGCAATTATAATGACTGAACATTTAAAGCCTAATGTTATAATTAAGGTACGAAAGGCAAAGGAAAGCGCGCACCGAAGCTAATCGAAAAAATAAATAAAAAATAAAATTTAAATGAGGTAAAAAAATGAACATTATTTTTCAAAAGAACATTATCGAACTTAACGCAACGGAAGCCAGAAAAGCGGCTAAAATCGGAACGGAAGAAAACAGACAGCTTTTAGAAGCTAAAAGTAATTTCCCTAACTTCCAGATTAGGATATTGCCTACACGCAAAAGTAGTTATGACTTTAAGGGCTTAACCTATGAATTTATGGAAAGATATATTTCAACTCACGGTACAGAAGAGCAGTTAAATGAGTTTAACAAAAAGCGTAATATTAGCGGTGAAGCACCCAAAGCTGATTCATACGGTGAAATCAAGCAGTGGTTTTTGGAGAGCTTCCCCCAGATATTAGCCGCTTCCACTTCTAAGAAAAATAAGGGGGTGGCGTAAAATGAAGCACCACGTAAAAATAGACCACGTTGAAAAACAAATAATTATGAGTAGCACTTTTGCCAAGAAGCAGGCTTTTACCAACAGTCCAGAATTTAGGGAGATACAGGCGTTGCACGAAAGTTTTCCTACATACGCTATTATTACCCGCAAAATAAGAACTAACCCCCAGAAAGAAGCATTCTTAGGTTTAACATTTGAGTATATGGAAACATATATATCAAGTCACGCGAATGCGGAAGCTCATTTAAAGGAATTTGCGGAACTCCGCGAACTTGCGAAATGTCATTCGGTGAGATACCCCAACATTAAAAAGTGGTTTTTGGAAACCTATCCAGAAGTAAGAGATTTCAAAATTTACTAATTACAAAATTTATTATATAATTATATATAAAATAAATACAAAAGGAACGGTAATAATGAAAAAAATTGACACAAGTCCAAACCAGAAAATTATCACAATTAACAGAGAAAAATGCGCAGAACCGTTTGTCTATATGACAAAAGAAAATATGGTAAACGCATACAAAGATATAAATGCAACCGCATTGTACCTTTATATGTTGCTTGCAAGCAATAAAGATAAATATCAATTTGCCCTTTCTCCGAAAGCCATTTTGAATCAATACGGAATGCCTGTTTCCACCTGTCAAGACCAAGTAAAAAAACTTATTGACAAAGGCTATTTGATACAGCGGAAAGAGGGAAGTAACCTTTATGACTTCTACGAAATACCGCCAGATAAAAAGAAGTTTAATTATTAAGCGGTAAACGCCAACCGTTAAAAACTCATTCACGAACGGCGTACACTTTTGCGGTTTACGTTAAATTTAATACGGCTCTGTATAGAGAAATAATATAAATAAGATAAATAATAATATAAGTAAAATTTGTCGCTTCGCGCCAAATTTTACTAAGACAAACAATAGCAAAAGTGAACAATTTAATAAAAGGAATTTTCAAATAATTATGAGAAAATTAAGTCCGCTTCCGAAACAAAAATTTTCGTAAGCATTTTTATAAAAGGAGAAAATTTATGACAGAAAGAGAACTTATGATTTTAAGGCGTGCGCTTCCTACCGACGTATGGTATGAATTATGCAATGAGAGTAAAAGAGCGAACTTAGAAAATAGAATGCGTGAACAACAAAATAGCAACTTAATAACAATAGATAAAAGACATATGAAAACAGAGTTTGAAAAAGCAATTGCCGAAATAGTAAAAAATATGAAGTTATGAAGAATGGCGGCGGCGCGTGTTGAAGCACCTTTTAGGTAAGGTAAATAAACACGCGCCGCCGCCTTAGCTATTATATTGTTTACAGTCGTCTTTTCAAATTGCACTCACTCTTGAAGAGCGTGCGAACCACACATAACCCACTATTTTAAAACAAAAAAATTTTATCCCGAATATACACCCAGCCCGCCGAGGTGTACACGAAAGGGTGGTACAAATTCTGTGAACACTTTCAAGCGGTTTTCTACCTGTTGTAAGGCAAAAAAGCTATATCAAAAAATGTACACGAAAGCATTTGTTTTATTGAACACCGTTCGCCGCTTCCGTATCTGGAATATATTCCATTAAATCGGCGGGTTGGCAATTCAGCACTTCACAGATTTTGTCAAGCGCGTCAATGGGAAAATGCTTTACCGTGCCTAAGCATATAGCCGATATTGTGGGGGGGCGTATTCCTGTTTTTTCCGCCAATTCCTTTTGTGTCATTTCTCTGACTGCAAGCATTATTTTAACTTTAAACTTAATCATTGCTTTTCTCCTTTTGTTTTCCGCTTTATTTTAACATGCCAAAACGTAAAAATCAATACGAAAAAAGAAAAAAATTTTACGAATTTCGTAATAAATTACGCAAAATGTATTGACATAATACGAATTTCGTAGTATAATATAATTACAAAAACAAAGGAGATATAAAAATTATGTCAAGCAATGAACTTATCAAACAAATCGAAGCACTCAACGAATGGGAAGCAATCATTTCAGAAGCGAAAGCCGAAGCGCAAAAGATTGAAGAAATGATTAAAACCGAAATGGATGAACGGCAGACGGACGAACTCGAAGTCGGTACTTACATTGTAAGATATACCCCGATACTTACAAGCAGGTTTGACACAAGCGCATTCAAGAAATCGCACGACGATATTTACAAGCAATTTTTGAAGCAGATAGCAAGTCGCAGATTTACAATATCACAATAAAGGAGAAAGGCGGCGGGCGGCTAAAAAGCCGCGCCGCCGCTATAAAGAAAAAATTATGAATTACGGATATGCAAGGTGTTCCACAAACGAAGATAAGCAGGATATAAACCGTCAGATAAGAGAGCTTAAAGCCGCAGGCGCAACGCAAGTTTACCTTGAATACGAACACGGCGATTCAGTCGTTAAAGAACAGTTATTTTCGCTATTGTCGCAGGCGAAACAGGGCGACACAATTTATACGCTCGAAGTTTCCAGACTTGCCAGAAGTACAAAGCAGTTATGCGAGATAATAGAAATCGTCAAAAACAAAATGCTTAAACTGTGTATTGTCGGTAGTATTACAGTTGACTGCACAAACGGCAACATAGACCCAATGACAAACGCATTTATTCAAATGTCGGGCGTGTTTGCGGAGTTGGAATTGCGCATAATAAGAGAGCGCGTAAAATCGCGTATGGCTAATGCAAAAGCAAAGGGCGCAAAGATAGGCAGACCGAAAGCCGACAGCGCGGATATACCGCAAATATTTTTTCGGCATTATCCAAGCTATAAAAGCGGCAGTTTGAACATAAGCGAATTTGCGCGTGTGTGTAACCTAAGCCGCACAACCGTTTATAAGTACATTGCTATGGTTGAAAATTGATAAAAAGCACTTACAAAAATTTTTTGTAAGTGCTTTTTAGTTTATAAAATTTTAGTATATTTTGAGTGATTATTTTTTGCTCTTTCAATTCTTACAACGCCAATTACATTG
Source organism: Candidatus Coproplasma sp. (assembly GCA_051884115.1). GTDB lineage: Bacteria > Bacillota > Clostridia > Christensenellales > Borkfalkiaceae > Coproplasma. The sequence continues at coordinate 3,696 of JBJEVA010000007.1, forward strand.
TTTTCTCTTACTTCGTTAGCAAAGAATTTCCCAAAATTTATTCGTTCGCCTTTCGTAAGTTTTTCCCATTTGCAACCTTCAAATAGGTCTTTTAATTCAAAATTTTGATTAGTCTTGACTTTTTGATTGATATTATCAATCGCTTCTTTCATCCATTTTTCATAATTCATAATTTTTCAATCTCCTTTATATCCCCACACAACAGGACAATTAGAAAGTTTCCAACCATCACTCCAACCGCTTGGTTTACTTTCTGCCTCACAGTAGAAAGTAAGGTTAACACATTCGCTGAATGCCCCGCCATTAATTTTTGTCACACTATTTGGTATTATTATGCTTGTAAGTCCACTGCAATAATAGAACGCATATTCCTCAATACTCGTAACACTGTCGGATATAATTACATTTGTTAATGCGTCGCAACCACTGAGCGCATACTTGCTAATACAGTTACCAGATGTTATTATTACTGATTTTAAATTCTTATTTTTAATTCGAGCACAGGCGAGAGCAGGAATGGTTGCCGTTTCAATTGGACAATTTTGAAACGCATATTCACTAATGCTTTTGACATTAGTGCCTATATATATATTTGTGAGGGAGTCGCACCAACTAAATGCTCTATCACCAATATACGTCACGCTGTCTGGTATTGTTATGCTTGTAAGTCCGCTGCAAGAAGAGAATGCCATATCACCAATATACGTCACGCTGTCTGGTATTGTTATGCTTGTAAGTCCGCTGCAATAAGAGAATGCACTATCAAGAATACTCGTCACGCTGTCTGGTATTGTTATGCTTGTAAGTCCGCAGCAATAAGAGAATGCTCTATGACGAATACTCGTCACACTGTCTGGTATTGTTATGCTTGTAAGTTCGCTACAACCACTGAAAGCTTCGCTGCCAATAGTATTTACAGGTAAGCCTCTATAACTCGCTGGAATTATTAACTCCTTTCGTGTTGTGTCTCTTACACCAGATAATTCGTATCCATTATTGCCTTTATAAAAAGTAAATATATCTATTTCGTCATTATAATCACAGATAAAACATTTATTATTTGTTAAGGTGTGTGGAGATAATTCTTTTTTATTGCAAATAGTACATCGATGCCAATGATTTTCGCTGTCGAAACTCCAAGAAGTAGAGTAAATATGTTCGTGATAACCCGCATATTTATCAGTAAGATTAGGTGTAGGATAACCAATTTCTAAATTTATTATATCAAAGTCTTTTGCTTCAATGCTATAAGGTTCTCCGCTTTTTTCTACGAATTTTATTTTTCCAAAAGCCTCTTTATCATTCGTTACATTTACACCGTCCGAACCAAAACCTTCTATAAAAATATATGATGTACCGTCATTATAAACTTTTATTTTATATTTTGCTGTATAAGTACTGGTACTATATTCATCATCTAACTTGCCCTCAAATAAACTGCCATACTTAACAGTAGTTTCATCTTTTACTTTAACTTCTGTTTCACTAATAAAATTAAAAGTATAATCTGTGGTAATAACAGTACCATAAGGACTATTATCACCTATGCTATGACTTCCGAAAAATGTAGAAGAAACAAATAGCGCAGTAACTTCGGTTGATTTTGTTGAATTAGCTGAATCACTTTTATCGCAAGCGGATAGACTAAGAATACAAGCAATACAACAAATAAGTGATACAAATAGAAGTGTAATTTTTCTTTTCATTTTGTATATCTCCTTAAAATAATTTTTACAAAAAAATAATGCCGCTTCCAAGTAAGAAGCGGCATATAGAAAATGCTCACTTCTCATTTGTTGCGACACATTTTAATTACAGAGATAGCAGAAAATCTTTTACCTTTATTTGTAATTTTGAAAAGAAGCATTTCTACCAAAATTATAAAAAGTAAAAGAAATCAAACCCACATTGTTTTTGTGAGCTATCTCAAAATATTAAAATGTATCGCAGTTAAAATTTTAGCATTTCCGCATTTAAAAGTCAAGAGATAGCAAAACGCTTTTGACAGTCGTTGCCAATTCGGGTATAATATTCGTATGGAAGAGCGCGAGAAAGACAAAGAAGAGTTAAAAGACGGAAGCGGCAGAAAAGAACACCAGAGAATGAAGCATTTTTTGGTTTATATGTATCTATTGAAATATACCGACGAGGAACACCCCGCCAAAGCGGAAACAATCGCCAACTTTTTAATAGAGCAGGGAATTTATGCGGAACGCCGTTCAATCTATAAAGATATAGAAGAGCTTAATTTAGCCTATCTTTTAATGAATGACCCCGACTGTTTTCATATTGAGGACGCGCAAGAAATGCTTGACGAGGACGAAGAATTAGCTTGTATTAAGTATAAACACCCCAAAGGTTTTTATATGAGCCGCCGCCCCCTTGACCCAGAGAACGCCAGATTATTAGCGGAATGCGTTTACAATGCAAGGTTTATTCCAGACAGTACAGAAAAGATACTTTTAAAAGATATAGGCTGTTTTTTAAGTAAATATCAAAAGAAAAACATTAAGCAAGAGGTTTATTTAGTTGACAGAGTTGCAACTAATAAAAAAGAAATCACTTTCAACGTTCAAGAGATAAACAGAGCAATAAAAGACAAGTGCGCAATTACTTTTAAATACTTAAAGCACGAAATTACATACACACCAAAGGAAGCGGAACGCAGGCGCGGCGGCGGTTATAAGGTCAGTCCTTATCACGTTGTTATAAACGGCGGCAACTATTATCTATTAGGCTTAAACGAAAAACAAAAGATAACCACATACCGCATAGACCGAATGAAGCACGTTAAAATGTTAGAAGAGCCGCGCGAGGAAACGGAAGAAAGCAAAGAGTTAATGCGCGATATAAAAACCTATTCAAAGCGCGTATTTTCAATGTACGGCGGCGAAAGGCAAACAGTTGAATTACGGTTTATAAATTTATTACTCGATACCGTTATCGACCGTTTTGGAACGGTTGGAACAACTTACAGTAAAGTTGACGAAAATCATTTTTCTGTAAGAACTTCCGTTGAAGTAAGCGAACAGTTTTTTGCGTGGGTGTGCGGCTTCGGCAAAAGGGCAAAAATAGTACGCCCCGAAAGCGTTGTAAAACAGTTTAAAGAATATTTAGAAAAGATTTACGGTATGTATTAAAACAAAAGCGGAAGCGGTTTAATAGCCGCTTCCGCAATTTTATATATTAAAGTTGTTAAGTTCTAAATAGCTTTTGCTATTGATTATAATTAAAATACGTTTATTTTTTAGGCATTTTCAGCTTAATACTTTTTGAGTTTAACAGTGCAAGCGGTGACACGTTGTCATAATCTTTTGCTATGTCGGCATTGAATATCTCGCAATAGTGCCTTGTCATATCAAGAGTGCTATGCCCCAACAGCTTTTGAAGAGTGAAAGCATTGCCGCCGCAGTCAATCAAATACTTCTTAGCAAAAGTATGCCTGAACAGGTGTATGCTTGTCTTTTTAAGTCCTCGGCTTCTGTTATATCTTTTGATACTGCACCGCAAAGCGTTTTCAGTCATTGCACCGCCGTATTCGTCGCAGAATAAATAATCTTCGTACTCGCCGCCCCTTATGTTTAAGTACTCTTCCAGAATGTCAACCATATCGGAACAAAGGGGAATAACCAACGCTTTTTTATTTTTGGTATGCCGCGCGTGAATTATGTTATTTGGTAAGTCTAAATCTCTAATCTGAATCGAACGTATAGTCGAAGCGCGGCAACCGCAGTTTACAAGCAGATTTATAATAACCCAAGTGCGGTATTCTGGGAAACGCACTTTCCGCAAATTAGGCTTTTTAAGTAAGGCTTTTAATTCTTCGTCGGAGTAAGTGTCCTTAACAATATCTTCACCTTTAAATTTTGCGAGAGGTGGAACATTATAACCCTCTTGTCTGCACCAAGAGAAGAAAGCCCGCAAAGTTATTGTGTAGCTTCTTATAGTATTAGGGGAAAGACCGCAGGAACGCATAGAGTTAATCATTTCTTCCATATCCGATTTTGACAAATCATTGATATTCTTTTTAGTGTCAAAATATCTTGATAATGCGTTTATATGCCCCGCATAGGTGATTAAAGTTTTGTCTGTTACGCCGTAAGACCGCTTGGTTCGTAAAAATCTCTGAAAGACCGCTTCCACATTTTCAATAGTTTTTAATGTGATTTTTAAAGGTTTTTGTTTGATTTCGTGTACTTTTGGCTTGTTTTCTCTTAAAGTTGTGCTTATCATTTTAAATACCTACGACCTCTTGGTTGCCCAAGAATTGAATTTTATTTAGATATTAAATGATAAAAAATAATACGGAGTTCGTTATTGTGTTAAACGAACTCCGTATTTGGTTGAGGTGACGGGACTTGAACCCACGACCTTCTGGTCCCTAACCAGACGCGC
>JBJEVA010000008.1:0-1844 GCA_051884115.1 Candidatus Coproplasma sp.
GAATCTGCTCGTCGTTCTTAGCTTCGATTTGCGCCTTTGTGACTTCGATATCTAATTTCCTTGATTGAGATAGTTCTTCGATTTCTCGAAGTAAAGCGTTCTTAGTGGTGTCATACATTGTTTGAATATACGGCTCGCCACAGTCCGAATCTATATTTAATTGCTTAAAAATAGGCACATACCGTTCGTGCAGTTCTTCTATATCTTCGGTTGAAATATAGAGCATTGGTTCTTTTTTACGTTTCAAAAGTTTTTCCCCTCAGGTGGAATAAAATCGGGCATATAACTATGGCTGTTGTAGCAATCAAAAATATTGCCTTCATTTACATAGGTTTTTTTATTTTCATCGGAAAAACCTTCGCCACCGTCCGTTGCTAAGTATTTTTCAAAATTGTATCTGTCTGTGAATTCAAGAACATGCCAACGTGTTTTTGTTACGTTGCCGAAAATCGAATAATCATTTTCAAGGGTTATGATTTGCTTAAAGTCCTGACAAATTCCCCTTATGTCTTTATTGATTAAAATTCCACGTTGAGTGGCAAGCCAAATATCTAAATAGTTGTGTCTGTGCTTTTCGAAGAACGCCGACACCTCTCGTTTTAAATCGCCCTTAGAGTTAAAATAGTTTTGCGCTTCGTCTATAAAAATCGCGCTCCCTGGCGGAAAGAATTTATAATCGGATTCGCTATCCAATGAGTTTAACCCTATCTTAGAGCCGTCTATTCTATACGGCTTAAATACGGTACCGTCTTTCTCTTTAATCGTTACGTCGAAGTTTGCAAATATGGGCGGTTTTTTCGGATATGACAGCTTTTTCTTACGAGTGGCGTTTATCTCCGCAATCATATTTTTACTAAAAGCTAACTTTTCGTCACCGTGATTAAGATATAAGTTTTTTATCTGATACGTTAAAAACGCAGATTTGCCTGCGCCGTAATCACCGAATACTTCGTGGAGCATTTACTGTGCCTGTTCAAAAAATTTGATTATGTTTGCTATGCACTGCGATTCGGGCGGAAGTGGCGCAATATAGTCATTATCGTCTTTATGCTCGTTGTAAAGCTCGTTCATTTTTTCATTGCAAGCTCTATGTTCTGCGCAGCACTGTTTGCAAAAATCAATAGGCGAACGCATAATAAACTCTGCCATTTTCTCGGCGGTTGACTTAGGTTTCATTGCCGTTCTCCAAGAAATTTATAGTTTTATCTTTGTAATAAAAACTACAGCTAATATCACCGACGATTTGAATATAGCCGTGAGGATATTTATTTTCAGTTGAAGCCCATAAACTGTCGGGGGAATAAGATTTATCAATATGCACCTTAACAAGTCCACTGCCATATGTAAAACCATTCCTAAAAATTCCACCCATTCCTGTGAGCTTTAACGAAGAAGAAGAAGAAGAGATACCCAAGATTTTAGAAGCAATCTCTCTTGATAGCTTAGCAGATACGATTTTATAATCTTTCTTATCCATAGCCGTTCCCTCAAGCTATCATCAGCACGATTAAGCCTTCGAAAATGTGCATCACCAAAACCGTTGCGGTGCTTTGAATCTCGTCAAGCTCCATTAAACCGAATAAGGGTGCAACCATATCTTCTTCAAGATAGGCGTTGTCAAATACTTTGATTGTATAGTCGTTGTCGTCAAGTTCCTGGTAGTTATTATCATTGATTTCGCCTACAAGCTCATCAACGGTGAAGTTTCTTAGCTCGCATTTTACTGCTTGATTGCTCGAATCGCGGTTGTCGTAGATAATCATTTTATCTTAACACCTCGTATCTCAACGCAATGCCCTGTAAGAGGTACTCAGAGACGTCGTCAAAGCGAAATGCGTCGCTTA
>JBJEVA010000009.1:0-7915 GCA_051884115.1 Candidatus Coproplasma sp.
AAGATTTGTTTGATTCTTTTTTATCCAAGTGTTGCACTTGATTTGACAATTCACCACAGGAAGAGATTGAAGAACCTCCGCAGGTTCACCCCACCGCTTGCGGTGGCACGAGCCGACGGTTAAGCATGTTTTAAGCTACATATTATTTTCGGCGAAGTAATCCTCTTCTCTGCGCAGTTTTTTTATACAGGAAAAAATTTTCGCAAGTCAACTGTAAGCTGTAAGAAATATGTCGGGATGGCGATAAGGTTGTTCTTGCGAAGCGACTGTAAGTCGCTGTGGCAATCTCGGAGAACGTAGTTTAAACTTCTAATAATAACCACCGCACCGTCCTTTATGAAAAAATTTTACTTTTAAATTGTTAAATAAAATCATTTAATTTATTTATTTGCATTTCATATTATTTACACATTTATGGTTTATAATCAAACTAATTATATCATAATGGGTTTTAAGCAATTACGCTTAGGTCTTTTGCCAAGGATTGACAAATTACTTAAAATTTGGTATAATATACAATTGTTATTTTTAATCATTTGAGGTATTAAATGTTAAAAACTTTATTAAAAAGCGTAAGGGAGTATAAGACCGCGTCTATTTTAACGCCTATACTTATGGTGGGCGAAGCGGTTATGGAAATTATTATTCCCTTTTTAACGACGTTCATTGTCGGAGAGCTTGAAAACATGCAGGCAGGCTTGCCTGTTAACGGCGGAAACATTGCCCTATACGCATGTCTTATGGTAGTGTGTGCGACGTTTGCAATGTTTTGTGGCGTTATGGGTGCAAAGCTTGCGGCAAAGGCTTCGTGCGGATTTGCGCACAATCTAAGGGAAGATATGTACAACAATCTTCAAACATTTTCCTTTGCTAATATTGATAACTATTCGACTTCGAGTTTAATAACCAGAATTACGACCGACGTAACCAACGTTCAGAACGCCTATCAAATGTGTTTAAGAATGTTGGTCAGGGCGCCTGTTTTGTTTATTTCGGCGATAGTTATGACGCTTTTTATCGAGCCTTTTATGGCGGTTTTATTCGGTTGTGCCGCATTATTGCTGGGCGTACTCGTCTCAATCTTTATGTTTAAAGCAATTCCGTATTTTAAGACAATGTTCAAAAAATACGACAATCTTAACGAGGTCGTTCAGGAAGATTTAACCGCTATACGTGTGGTTAAAAGCTACGTTAGGGAAGAGACCGAAAAGGATAAGATGAAAGTTGCCTCGCAAGAACTTTACCATTATTCCGTAAAAGCAGAGACGTTTATGACCAGCCTTATGCCTGCCGTAACGATGATAATGTTTATAGTAAACATTTTAATACTTACGCTCGGGTCGAATATGGTTGTGGGTAACATCACGTTTGCAAATATAAGACCCTCTCAAATTCAAACTCTTATTCAGTACTCCGTTCAAATACTTTCGGGTGTAATGATGGTGGCAATGTGTCTCACATTCATTTCTATGTCAAAGGGTTCTGCCGACCGTATCTGCGAAGTGCTTAACGAACGCACGACCCTCCCCAAGGCAACTAATCCCGTAACGGAAATTTTAGACGGTTCTATCGATTTTTCAGACGTAGATTTCTGCTATTCGCAAAAGGCAGATTTAGACGTGTTACAGGATATTACCTTCCACATATCCTCGGGTGAAACTGTGGGAATAATCGGTGCAACGGGTTCGGGAAAGACCTCGCTTGTGTCCTTAATTCCCCGTCTTTACGACGCTGAAAAAGGTACTGTCAAGGTGGGCGGTGTTGACGTTAAGGAATACGATTTGGATACCCTGCGTAACGGCGTTGCAATGGTATTGCAGAAGAACGTCTTGTTCTCCGGCTCTATTGCGGAAAATCTTCGTTGGGGTAACGAAAATGCCACCGACGAGGAATTGCGCTTTGCCTCGAAGCAGGCGTGCGCCGACGAGTTTATAGAGAATTTGCCCGGCGGATACGACTACGATTTAGGTCAGGGCGGTGTAAACGTTTCAGGCGGACAAAAGCAAAGGCTTTGCATTGCAAGGGCTCTGCTAAAAAAACCTAAGATTCTCATCTTCGACGACTCGACTTCGGCGGTAGATACAAAGACCGATTCGCTTATTAGGTCGTCTTTAAAGGACTGCGCTCCCGAAGTTACAAAGATTATCATCGCCCAGCGTATAGCTTCCGTTCAGGACGCCGATAAAATCATAGTTTTGGATAACGGCAGAATAAACGGCATAGGCACTCACGAGGAACTTATGCGCAATAACGAAATATACAAAGAAGTATATGAATCGCAGGTTGGCGGTAAATCGGAAGAAGGGGGTGATAAGTAATGCCTCCCATCAAAATGCGTGGCGGAAAACCCGCAAAGAACCCTACTAAAACGCTTTCAAGACTTTTAAAGTACGCCTTTTCAAACAATAAATTCGCCACTTTCATTGTGGTTGTCTGTGTGCTTTTGTCCTCTGTCGCAAACGTCATAGCTGCGTCAAGAGTGTCTCACATAGTAACAGAATTGCTCAACGCGTTAGACGGTAAACCGGTTGATATGAACGGCGTTGTCTATCCCAACATAATCGCGATGGCTGTAATATACTTTATCGGCGCGATGTCGTCGTTGACGTATAGCCTTATAATGATGTTGATTTGCAATAAGACGTTAAAGAAGCTTCGCAACGATATGTTTGGAAAGATGCAGGATTTACCTTTAAAGTATTTCGACGGACACACTCACGGCGACGTGATGAGCTTATACACAAACGACGTTGATACTATGCGTCAGCTATTATCTCAGACTATACCTCAGCTGATATCCTCCTTCCTTACGTTGATTTCTGTGCTTGGGTTTATGATATATTACAGCGTAACGCTTATGATTGTCGTATTGGCAATGGTGGTGGTCGTGTTTGTGGTCACCAAAAAAATCGGTGGCGGTGCTTCGAAGTACTACGTTAAAAACCAAAAGGCCTTGGGTGCTTTAAACGGCTACGTTGAAGAGATGACCAACGGTCAAAAGGTTATAAAGGTTTTCTGTCACGAATCAAAAGCAAGGGAAAACTTTAAAAAACTCAACGACGAACTCAACGAAGTGGGACAAAAGGCAAACGGATACGCAAACTTACTCGGTCCTGTGAATAACAATATAGGCTATATTCAGTACGTGCTTGTTGCCGTTGTCGGCGTTTTAATTATTGCGTTCGGTAATCATATAGGATTGCTATCTATCTATTGCGAAACAAGTAAAGATGGGGCAACCGTTGCCGTTATGGCAGGTATGCTTATCTCCTATCTGGTGTACACCCGTCAGTTCAATATGCCCGTACAGCAGGTATCGCAACAGTTTGCGGCAATCACTATGGCTCTTGCAGGCGCGGAGCGCATATTTGAAATGGTTGACGAAAAGCCTGAGGATAAGGGCGGAAATATAACGCTCGAACACAGCGAAGAGAACGGCGGTTGGGCTTGGAAAAAACCCAATGCCGACGGAACAAGCGAATATATACCTTTGAAGGGCGATATACGTTTCAACAACGTAACCTTCGGTTATACCGAAGAAAAGGAAATTCTTCACGATATATCGCTCTTTGCAAAACCCGGTCAAAAGATTGCCTTCGTAGGCTCTACGGGTGCAGGTAAGACGACGATAACCAACCTTATTAACCGCTTCTACGATATTCAGTCGGGTGAAATAACCTACGACGGAATAAATATAAGGGATATAAACAAGGACGATTTAAGGCGTTCTTTGGGCGTTGTGTTGCAGGATACGCACCTTTTCACGGGAACGGTTATGGACAATATCCGCTACGGCAGACTCAATGCAACCGACGAGGAGTGCATAGCGTCGGCAAAGCTTGCAAATGCAGACAGCTTCATAGTTCACCTTCCCGAAGGCTATAACACGATGATTAAGGGCGACGGCTCTAACCTCTCTCAAGGTCAAAGACAGCTTTTGGCAATCGCGAGGGCTATGGTTTCGCAGTGTCCCGTACTAATTTTGGACGAAGCGACCTCGTCAATCGATACCCGTACAGAAAAGCTTATCGAAAAGGGTATGGATAAACTTATGGAGGGCAGAACGGTATTCGTAATCGCCCACCGCTTATCAACCGTAAGAAACAGTCAGGCTATAATGGTATTAGAACACGGCAAGATTATAGAAAGGGGCAACCACGAACAGCTTATAGAGCAGAAGGGTAAGTACTATCAGCTCTACACAGGTGCATTTGAATTAGAATAATAAAGGGGTAAATTATGGATATTTTACAGGCAATTAAGGAGCGCCACTCAGTCCGCGCATATACCGATAAACCCTTGACCGAGGAGATAATCTCTTCTCTCAACCAATGTATAGAAAGTTGCAATAAGGACGGCAACTTGCATTTTCAGCTCGTCGTAAACGAACCTAAGGCGTTCGACTGTATGATGGCGCATTACGGCAAGTTTTCAAACGTAAAAAATTACGTAGCCCTTGTCGGTAAAAAGGACGAGGCGGAGAAGATTGGCTATTACGGCGAAAAGGTAGTTTTAACGGCTCAATCTCTCGGTTTAAACACATGTTGGGTGGCTGTGACCTTTAAGAAGATAAAAACGGCTTTTACCGTCGGCGAGGGCGAAAAATTGCACTGCGTACTTTCTATCGGCTATGGCGCAACGCAGGGCGTTCAGCATAAATGTAAGCCCGTCGAAAAGGTCAGCGTAAACTATGCAACCGCTCCCGAATGGTTTAAAAAGGGAGTTGACTCGGCTCTTCTTGCCCCCACTGCAATGAATCAGCAGAAGTTTACCTTTGCCTATGAAAACGGTAAGGTAAGCGCAAAGGCAGGCATAGGCAGTTATAGTAAACTCGACCTCGGAATAGCTAAATACCACTTCGAGGTCTCTGCCGGCAAAGAAAACTTTGATTGGTGTGATTAAAATATAAAAAGTAAAACTAACAGGACGGCATACGTGCCGTCCCTTTTTTTATGCTTGTCAGTCCTTGTTCGTACTTGTACATCTTTAAAAATAAAATTACGGACAGGTTTAAATCTTTTCTAATGGTAATTAGACAACCTTAAAAAAACATAACTTATTAAACTTAACGTTCAAGGGGGTAATAGTTATGTTTTTCAATGCGGTAGGAATGTTACTGTCCAAAATCTTCATTTTCACAGGTCTTGTCAAGCAAAAGGGTGCGTTCCCCGAACCGTTGGAACCCGAGGAGGAGAAGAGGTATCTTGCCCTTGCAAGACAGGGCGATAAGGACGCAAAGGATATTTTGGTCAGGCATAATATGCGTTTAGTTGCTCACATCGTAAAAAAATATTCAGGTTCAGCCGATAACGACGATTTGATGTCGGTAGGCTCAATAGGGCTGATTAAGGCAATCAACACCTATCAGGAGGGCAAGGGAACTCAGCTTGCAACCTATACGGCAAGGTGTATAGAAAACGAAATTTTAATGCTAATCCGTTCTGGCAAAAAGCATAAAAGCACGGTGTCTATAAACGACCCCGTAGGCACTGATAAGGACGGCAACGAACTCACCGTAATGGATTTACTCGCCGAAAAGGAGGAGAGCGTTTTCTCCCGTGTAGAGAAAAATATTCAAAGGGAAAAGTTTATCTATATCTTAAAGGGCATTTTGAATTTAAGGGAGTATGCCATAATAAACTTGCGGTACGGGCTAACCGACGGCTGTCCTATGCCTCAAAGAGAGGTGGCTAAAAAATTGGGAATCTCCCGTTCCTACGTGTCGCGTATAGAGAAGAAAGCTTTGGAAAAGGCAAGGCAAAATTTAAAAAAAGAAGATTTTTTCAGCGATTAAGCCTTTTTTATTGCAAACTTATTTAAATGTTGATATACTGTAAGAAAATTTTTTTCAGACGGTGTATTTATGGGTATTTACGAAGAACTTAAAGAACGTGGACTTATTGCACAGGTCACGGACGAAAACGAGATAAGGGAGCTTATCAATAAGGGCGGAGCGCGTTTCTATATCGGATTCGACCCCACGGCAGACAGCTTGCACGTCGGTCATTTTATGGCTCTCTGCCTTATGAAGAGGTTGCAGATGGCTGGCAATAAGCCGATAGTCCTTATCGGTGGCGGTACGGGCTATATAGGCGACCCCTCGGGCAGAAGCGATTTAAGGGCAATGCTCACTCCTGAAATTATAGAGCATAACTGCGCTTGCTTTAAAAAGCAGATGGAGAGATTTATAGAGTTCGGCGAAGATAAAGCCATTATGGTCAACAACGCCGATTGGCTCTTAAAGCTCAATTATATAGAGCTTTTAAGGGAAGTGGGCGCGTGCTTCTCGGTCAACAACATGCTCCGTGCAGAGTGCTATAAACAGCGTATGGAAAAGGGACTTTCCTTCCTTGAATTTAACTATATGATTATGCAGTCGTACGACTTCTATCACCTTCACGAGGCATACGGATGCAATATGCAGTTCGGCGGTGACGACCAGTGGTCGAATATGCTCGGCGGTACCGAACTTATAAGAAAGAAAAAGGGCAAAGACGCATACGCAATGACTATCACCTTGCTTTTGAACAGCGAAGGCAAGAAGATGGGCAAGACGGCAAAGGGTGCGGTATGGCTTGACGAAAACAAGACTTCCCCCTACGAGTTCTATCAGTATTGGCGTAACGTTGACGACGCAGACGTTATTAAGTGCTTTAAAATGCTTACCTTCCTTCCCCTTGAACAAATTTACGAAATGGAGAAGTGGGATTCAAGCCGTATAAACGAGGAGAAGGAAATTTTAGCTTACGAGCTTACTAAACTCGTCCACGGAGAAGAAAAGGCGTTGTCGGCTCAGGCACAGGCAAAGGCCGCGTTCGGCGGTTCTGTGGAGGACTTACCCGAAACTGAAATTAAGGTAGAAACGGCAACCATTATTCCCGTTTTGGTTTCGGCTAAAATCTGCAATTCAAACGGCGAGGCAAGGCGTTTAATTCAGCAGGGCGGTGTGTCTATAAACGATACGAAAGTAACCGACATCAACGCCCCCGTTCAAAGCGGAGACGTCATTCACAAGGGCAAGAAAATTCATATTAAGGTTAAACTTGTCTAAATATTAAAGCTTATGGCAGAGTCATTCAATTCCGTCGAGGGTAAGCTCGTCACAGAAAAGGTAATCGAAAAGTCACGTTTTATAACTACTTCAGCTCACGTCGAAAGCGAGGAGGAGGCTAAGGAGTTTATAGAAGGACTTCGTAAAAAATATAGCGACGCCACCCATAACTGCTATGCGTTCATAGCCGACGCTCAGGGCAATTTTATGCGCTTTACGGACGACGGCGAACCGCAGGGAACGGCTGGAATGCCTATGCTTGAGGTTATTAAAAATAACGGTTTAAGACAAATTGCCGTGGTCGTTACACGCTATTTCGGCGGAATAAAGCTGGGAGCAGGGGGCTTGGTGCGTGCCTATTCGGGGTGCGTTGCAGAAAATCTCGCCTCTGCCCAAAGGGTGTGTTATCAGCCGTGTACCGAAAGTTTATATACGGTTGAATATCCTTTTGCCGACCAAATAATGCGGTATTTTTCGGAAAACGATTGCTCTGTTTCGGATACCGAGTATGCCGAAAGAGTGTCGTTTAAGGTGGCTGTTAAATCTGTAAAGGAAGAGGAGTTTAACTCAGCTTTAATAAATAAGCTCTGCGGAAACGTAAAGATAGAAAAGCAAAGGGAGTATATGTTCCCGTTTAAAGTAGGAAAGGAATAATTATTTTAACGCGCATATGCACACATTTGCGGACGAATAATAAAAAGACTATAAGATAGAGTATTGTAAAGAAAAATAAGGAACATAAAAATTATCTAATACATAAAAAATGCTTGCAAACTTATTTACCGTGTGATATAATTACACGGTAAATAAATACGGCCTTGTGGTCAAGCGGTTAAGACGGAGCCCTCTCAAGGCTCAATCCCG
>JBJEVA010000010.1:0-33298 GCA_051884115.1 Candidatus Coproplasma sp.
TTCCGATGTTCTTCCCAATTTTACGGGCATAACGTTAATCCTCCTTGTTTGCTAACGAAAGTCCGTAGGACTGGAGTTTTAAGATAACTTCGTCCAACGACTTTCTGCCAAGGTTTCTCACCTTGAGCATCTCGTCTTCGGTCTTCTTTGTCAAATCTTCGACCGTGTGTATGTTTGCGCGCTTCAAGCAATTGTAAGAGCGCACTGATAAATCCATATCCTCAATCGCCATAGCAAGAATTTTCTGCTGACGGTCGTCCTCGTTCTTAACTAAGATGTCCATATCCTTAATGGTGTCGGACAGGTCAACGAACAAGCCGATGTGGTCCTGCATAATCTTTGCCGCGAGTGATATTATCTCCTTTGCGGAGAACGCACCGTTGGTCCATACTTCCAACGTGAGCTTATCGAAGTCGGTATTCTGACCTACTCTCGTGTTCTCTACGTTGTAGTTAACCTTCTTAACGGGCGTAAATATTGAATCGATGGGGATATAGTCTATAAGCTCTGTCCTCGTGTGGTCGGCACCCTTATAGCCCCTGCCACGGCAGATGGTTATTTCCATATCGATTTTGCCACCCTCGTCAACCGTGCATATATGCTGGTCGCCGTTGATTATTTCGATTTCTGAATCCTGCTCTATATCGCAAGCTTTAACCTCGCAAGGACCGACCTTGTAGAGGTGTACGACCTTAACGTAATCTTTATCGGTAACCTTTGTCTTGATTGCAAGCGTTTTAAGGTTGAGAATTATCTCTGTTACGTCTTCCTTTACGCCGGGAACAGCCGAAAACTCGTGCTTAACAGAGCCGTCTAAAAACCTGATGCCCTGTGCGGCAGCGCCGGGAAGTGCCGACAAAAGAATTCTTCTAAGGCAGTTGCCTATAGTAAGACCGAAGCCCTTTTCGAGGGGTTCTACGACGACCTTTGCGTACGACTGGTCCTCGCTTTCCACTACTTCAAGCTTGGGTATATCCATTTCAATCATATACTACCTCCTGTTTTTATGATTACTTGGAGTACAATTCGACAATCATATGCTCTGCAATCTGGCTGTCGATATCGTCCCTTGCAGGAAGCGCGATTACTTTGCCTTCAAGCTTTTCTGCGCTGAATTCCAACCACTTGGGAAGATTCGTAACCTTTGCGGATTTGATTGCCTCGAAGTACTTGTTAGAGGTCTTATTCTCCTTAACGGCGATTACGTCGCCTACTTTTACGATATATGAAGGTATGTTAACCTTTTTACCGTTTACGGTGAAGTGTGCGTGGTTTACAAGCTGTCTTGCCTGCGCACGGGATACTGCGTAACCCATTCTATATACTACGTTGTCAAGTCTGCGTTCTAAAAGTGAGAGCATGTTTTCACCGGTGATGCCCTTCATTCTGTCGGCTGTTTCATAGTAAGCCCTGAACTGACCTTCCTGTACGCCGTAAATACGCTTAACCTTCTGCTTTTCACGAAGCTGTTGTCCGTATTCGGAAACCTTCTTCCTGCCTGCACCGTGAGCGCCGGGAGCTACGGGACGCTTTTCAAACGGACACTTGCCGTTATAACATTTGTCGCCCTTCAAAAAGAGCTTACCGCCTTCTCTTCTGCAAAGACGGCACTTTCCTTCTCTGTATGTTGCCATATTCTTTTAGTCCTCCTATTATACTCTACGACGCTTAGGCGGTCTGCATCCGTTGTGGGGTATGGGCGATACGTCTGCAATCAAAGTGATTTCCAACTCGCAATTTGCAAGTGCGCGGATTGCTGATTCTCTGCCTGCTCCGGGACCCTTAACATATACTTCTACGCTACGGAGTCCGTGTTCTTTTGCTGCCTTTGCCGCCGTTTCGCAAGCCATCTGAGCTGCGAAAGGAGTACCCTTTCTCGAACCCTTGAATTTAAGTGCGCCTGCGCTGGACTGAGCAATAGTGTTGCCCTGCATATCGGTAATTGTTACCAAAGTATTGTTGAATGATGACTGAATGTGTACCTGACCCTTGTCAACCTTTTTAAGCTCTTTACGCTTTCTGGATACGGTCGTGGTTTTATTTGCTTGTGCCATAACTTAAACTTGTCCTCCTACCTTACTTAGCGCCCTTCTTCTTGGCTACCGTGCGGCGAGGTCCTTTCCTCGTTCTCGCGTTTCTCTTACTGGACTGACCCCTTACAGGAAGACCCTTTCTGTGACGGATACCCCTGTAACAGCCTATTTCCATAAGCCTCTTTATGTTAAGCGAAACTTCACTTCTAAGTTCGCCTTCTACTCTTAAATTATGGTCGATATATTCCCTGAGCTTGGAAACGGTCGTTTCGTCCAAGTCCTTAACGCGGGTATCGGGATTAACGCCCGTCTCGGCAAGAATTTTCTTAGACGTCGTAAGTCCTATACCGTATATATAGGTCAAACCGATTTCTATTCTCTTCTCTCTGGGTAAATCTACACCGGCAATACGTGCCATACGATTTGTTTCCTCCGTTTTTTAACTTGTGATTTTTTTGGTTTTTATAATCTATATCGAGCCGTGCCAAAAATATGCGCCTTAAATTGGAATGTGGGCATACGTTATGGCAGGAATGTTTTTAAAATTCTTTTCTTTAAATATGCAAAAAAACCGAAAGTATGCCAAACGCATATATTTATGCGCTTGACACGTGTTCCGAAATACTGCATATTACATTGTATCACATCTGTTTGCAATATTGCAAGAGTTTGTGACTACAATTTTTAAAAATTTTTGTGTGTTTTTTGCCGTATTGTTACGGCGTGTTGGGACGCTTGGGCTTAGCACTCTAACTTTCATTTGGTGAGTAACTATTAGAAAATCAAACTCTTCCGTCACTCACTTCGTTCGTGCCACCTTCCCTATTCTTTAGGGAAGGCAAGAGGGGTTTGTCGCTTAGGACTCTGGGATTGCCACGCTTCACTTCGTTCAGTTCGCAATGACGGTGGTGCGACCACAGCGAAGTATCTTAATTGCTTTACAACTTAGCTTAGTATTCACTAATCAAACAGTGATGCACCCCAACTATGTCCCTCTGGAAAGAAACGAGCAGTTCAAGGCGCAGGAGTACCACCGCAGGGAGTTTACATAGACGTAAATGACCGAGTTGGTACTCAACCCCACCTCTTTTCATAGATACGAGCTCGTCGCCACAAACTGCGCTTTAATGCCGTTTGAGTAAAACACAAACGGCAACTTTGCTCCGTTGCGTCTCCTCTTCCCACAAAATCTTTGCAAGCAAATCTTTTGCGGGAGCCCTATAAAAAATGCGACGAACTATTGCGACGCTTATGCGCTTGGAAAAATTAACCCTGGCGCTGTTTGTGGCTCTTATTCTTAGAACAAATAACCATTACTTTGCCGTTTCTTTTGATAATCTTGCACTTGTCGCACATAGGCTTTACTGAAGGTCTAACTTTCATGATATTTTTCTCCTTGAAAAATTTTACGTAAACCTTAATTAAAAAGTATTTACGCGAGTAGGTTTTTTAATTCGGCTTACGCCTTATCCTGCCTTTAGCTTTCGCTGAGGCGGTTACGACTTTGAACGCCAGGTTATTCTTCCCTTCGTCAAATCGTAAGGACTCATTTCCAGCTTAACGTTGTCGCCCTCTATTATCCTTATATAATTAAGGCGGAGCTTACCCGAAATATATGCGGTGATGACGTAGCCGTTTGTGAGCTTTACTTTGAATGTAGCGTTGGGCAAACATTCGATTACCTTGCCTTCCGCTTCGATAACGTCGTCCTTAGACAAAACTTTAATCCTCCGATTGAGCTTTTGGCGGAAGTTCCGCCCCTATTTGTTTTAACGCATACGCCACTTTTACGTCGAAAGAATTATCCCAGGGATATTCAACGCCGTAATCGGCGACGTTTTTGTTTATTAGGTTAACGTGTTTAATATTTTTACGTTTGGCATTATCGGCTGTTCTTATCTTGCCGTCCGCCAAAAACAACGTTTGACCTTCTACCGCACAGATTACGTAAAGGCTACCTTTATCGCGACCTTGAACGCTCTGTACTATTCCTCCCCTTACGGGGTCTTTAACTTTCATATGCTCACCCGTCAAAGGGTCAATATCTCCACTCCGTCCTCGGTAATCAGCACGGTGTTTTCGTAATGCGCCGAGGGCTTGCCGTCCGCCGTTCTGACCGTCCAGCCGTCCGATTTATCGAACCAGACTTTGTAGGTACCCATATTTATCATAGGTTCTATACAGATGGTCATTCCCGCTTTGAGCCTCATGCCCGTACCCTTGCGTCCGTAGTTGGGAACGGAAGGGTCTTCGTGCATTTCCCTGCCTATGCCGTGACCCGTTAAAGCCCTTACTACGCCGTAGCCGTGGCTCTCTGCATGGGTCTGCACCGCATAACCGATGTCGTAAAGAGGAGTTCCTGCTTTAAGATTTTCGATTGCCTTGAAGAAACATTCTTCGGTGACTTTTACGAGCTTACGCTTCTCTTCCGACACGTTGCCGATGAGATAGGTTCTGCACGCATCGCCCTGAAAGCCGTTCTTCTCCGCCGTGATATCGACGCTGACTATGTCGCCGTCCTCGATGATTCTGTCGCCGGGAACGCCGTGAACCACGACTTCGTTGACGGATACGCATGCGCTTGCAGGGTAACCGCAATAGCCGAGTTCGGAGGGAATTGCTCCGCTTAACGTTATATATTTATATACCAGCTCATCGACCTGTTTGGTCGTCATACCGGCACATATATGCTTACCGACGTATTCGAGCGTTTCCTTGACGATTCTGCAAGGCTCTCGCATCAATTCTATTTCTTCGGGGGTCTTGATTGTTACCATTATTCGCCTACAAATTTGTTAAGCTCTTTTGCAATTACGGCAAACACGTCGTCGGGGGAACCCTTACCGCTTTTTACCGTGAAGAGTTTGCCCTGTGATTTATAGTAATCAACCAAGGGAGCCGTTTCTTTGAAATAGGTGTCAAGTCTCTTTTGAACGGTTTCGGGGTTATCGTCGTCGCGCTGATACAGCTCCTTACCGCACTTTGCGCAAGTCGTTCTTCCGCCGAGAGTGGATACGTGGTAGCTTTCACCGCAACTGCATACGCGCCTACCGCAAATTCTGTCCATAAGAAGTTCAACGTCAACGTCGATATTTACGCACAAATCTACGTGAGCGAACTTATCCAACTCGCCTGCCTGAAAGAGATTACGGGGGAAGCCGTCTAACATAAAGCCTCCCTTTACGTCGTCTTCTGCAAGCCTGTTTTTGACTATTTCGCAAGTGACTTCGTCGGGAACGAGCTTACCTGCATCAATGTAGCTTTTCGCAAGCTTACCGATAGGCGTACCGCCCTTTATGTTTGCCCTGAAAATATCACCCGTAGAAATGTGTAAAAGATGGAATTTATCTTCTATTCTGCTCGCCTGAGTGCCTTTGCCTGCACCGGGCGCACCGAGTAAAACGATATTCATAATATTATTACCCTATTACGGGAATATGTTTTGTGCAAGAAACGAGCAAGAGCAGGAGCCTGTGGCTTTGGCGACAGGAGTTTACTCAAGCGTAAATGACTGAGCCAAAACGCAAAGGCGACGAACTATTGCGACGTTTATTGCACAAACGCCCGTTTAAAAAGCTTACTTTAAGAAACCTTTTTTATAATTCTTCATCATCAACTGCGACTGCAATTGCTTATCGATTTCCAACGCAACCGATACGACAATCAGAATTCCCGTTGTGGAGAATACGCTTATTAAATCGATTGATAAACCGCACGCCGTGAGTATTACCGACAGAATTGAAGGTATTAAAGCCACAATCGTGAGATAAATCGCGCCGAAAAGCGTAATTCTGTTGTTAATCTTTTTAAGATAATCTGCCGTAGGCTTGCCGGGGCGGATACCCTGAATGAAACCGCCGTTCTGCTGAATCGTCCTCGATACGTCGTCGGGATTGAACTGCATAGACGCATAGAAGAACGAGAACAGGAATATAAGTACGCAGAGCGCTACCATATAGATGAGCTGTCCGTACCAATAAGAGCTACTGCCCGAGAACCACTGCGCAACTCCCGTTTCAAATTTACTGCCGGGCCAGAACAAGCTGGCAAGCATTGCAGGAACCGATATGATTGAGAAAGCGAATATCAAAGGCATAACGCCCGAACCGGATATTCGCATAGGGATTACGGACGACTGTCCGCCGTACATTCTTCTGCCCTTAACCTGTTTTGCGTACTGAACGGGGATTTTCCTTTCGGACAAGTCAACCGCCGAAATTGCGGCGAACTCGAATACCGTTAAGATAATAAATCCTGCAATTTCCCACAATACGCTGGGGTTACCCGTGAACGCTTCGGTAAACTTGCCTAAAAGCGCCTGACCTGCCGTCGATACGATACCGATGAAGATTATGATGGAGATACCGTTGGAGATACCGTATTCGGTAATCCTTTCGCCTATCCACATAACGAGCATTGCGCCTGCGGTATAGATAACGGTAAGGAATATACCTGCTATCCAAGAAGCGCCTGTTTCACTGATACCGCTACCGTCTGCACGGTAACCGAAGTTGGAAAGGGTTACAGCTCCGCCTTTAAGTCCGAAGCTTACGATAATACCTATTGCCTGAGCAATCGCAAGGGCAATGGTTACAAACCTCGTAATACGGGCAATCTTACGCCTGCCCTCTTCGCCCTCTTTTGAAAGGCGTTCGAGTGCGGGTATGCCCACGCTTAGAAGCTGAATAATAATCGAGGCGTTGATGTAAGGGCTGATTCCGAGTGCAAAGAAGGTTGCGTTCGTCAGCGAACCGCCCGATATTGCGGACATTATGCTGAGGAAGTCAACTCCTTCTATTGCATTCTGGAAGGTACCGGGCGATATGCCGGGTACGGGAATGTAACATCCCAGACGGAAGATAAGGAGAAGAAGAACGGTAAAGCCCATCTTCTTCCTTATATCCTTGTTCTTAAAACAATTTTTTATTGTTTCAAACATTTTTACCTCTCCCTTACGGCAAGACGCAATCCGCGCCTGCCGAATTTGCTACGCCGTTATTATTCAGCGTCGCAATTAGCACAAGCGCTTACCACTTCGGCAGTACCGCCTGCCTGTTCGATAGACGCCTTTGCGCTTTCGGAGAACTTTGCCGCCTTAACGGTGAGAGCAACGGTCACTTCGCCTTTGCCCAGAACTTTAAGTCCGCCGTTGTTCTTTACTATCTTGGTGAGCTTGTTTTCTACAACGTAGTCGTAGTCAACAACCGTACCTGCGGGTAAAGAAGCGAGTTGAGAGAGGTTAACGATAAGATAATTGGTTGCCCACTTATTGTGGAAGCCTCTCTTGGGTATTCTTCTGTGAAGGGGCATCTGACCGCCTTCAAATCCGGGACGAACACCGCCGCCGGACCTTGCCCACTGACCTTTGTGACCCTTGCCGGAAGTCTTACCCTTGCCTGAGCCGATACCTCTGCCTAATCTCTTGACGGAAGTATTTGCGCCCTCTGCGGGTTGCAATTCGTGAATTTTCATTGCCATGATATTTCTCCTTAAACTTCCTCTATTTTAAGAAGGTGCTTTACCTTCTCAATCTGACCGAGGTTAGCAGGAGTGCTTTCCAAGGTCTTGCTCTGACGAATCTTCTTTAAACCGAGCGCCGAAACGGTAGCCTTGATACTGCTGTTTTCGTTTGAAACGCTCTTAACTAACGTAATCTTAACCATTTCTAACCTCCGCTCAGCCTAATATTTCCTCTACGGACTTACCGCGGACTGCGGCAACCTGTTCGGGGGATTTAAGCGCAACAAGTCCTTCTACAGCCGCCTTTACAACGTTGATGGGGTTGTTGGTGCCGTGGGACTTGGTACGAATATCCTTTACGCCTGCAGCTTCCATAACGGCACGAACGGGACCGCCTGCGATAACGCCGGTACCTTGTGCGGCGGGCATCATCAATACGGAGCCTCTGCCATATACGCCTAATACGCTGTGGGGAATGGAAGTACCTTGAAGGTTAACCTTGTTAAGATTCTTCTTAGCCTGTGCCGTAGCCTTTTCGATAGCTTCGGGAACTTCCTTGGATTTACCCATGCCGTAGCCTACCGAACCCTTGCCGTCGCCAACTACTACGAGGGCTGCAAAACGCATATTTCTACCGCCCTTTACAGTCTTGGTTACTCTGTTAACCTGTATGAGCTTTTTGATAAATCCGTCGTCTTCTTCTCTTTTACGAGGTCTGTCGCCTCTTTTAGCGGTTCTTTCTTTCTTTTCTTCCATGGTCTTACTCCTTAGAAATTAAGTCCTCCCTCTCTTGCTCCGTCCGCAAGTGCCTGCACCCTACCGGTGTAGAGGTAACCGCCTCTGTCGAACACTACGCACTTAACGCCCTTAGCCTCTGCACGTTCAGCAACTTTCTTGCCTACGAACTTTGCCGCATCGGTCTTGGTCATTTCGCTGATTTCTGCCTTTACTTCCTTATCCATTGTGGATGCTGAGCAGATTGTTACGCCTTTAACGTCGTCAATCACCTGAGCATAGATGTGGTTAAGGCTACGATATACGCTGAGCCTGGGCATCTCTGCCGTACCTGAAATCTTTTTTCTTACTCTGGTATGGCGACGAAGCCTTTCCTGATTCTTGTCGATTTTCTTAATCATAATATCTCCTTTATATAGAGCAACCGACCTTTCGGTCATTCCTTCGGATTGGGTACGGACGTCGCTTTACCCCGCACTTAAAGGCTGTGCGGAGCAACGCCGTTACCGCGACAATTATCGCAAACCCGAAATTACTTCTTGCCCTTGCCTCCCGTTTTACCTTCCTTACGTTCGATAACTTCGTCGCTGTATGCGATGCCGTATCCGTGATAAGGTTCGGGAATTCTTATTGTTCTGATGTTTGCCGCAGTCTGACCTACGAGCGTCTTGTCGATACCCGTTACGGTGATTTCGTTAGGGGTGGGGCAAGCAAGAGTTACGCCTTCGGGTTCTTCTACTTCTACGGGGTGAGAGAAGCCTACGTTTAAAACTACCTTCTTACCCTGCTTAGCGACCTTCCAACCTACGCCGTTAACCTTTAAGGTCTTGGTGTAGCCCTGGGATACGCCTACTACCATATTGTGGAGCAATGCCCTGTATAAACCGTGCTTAGCGTCAAGCTCTGCACTGTCGTTGCCCTTTACTACGTGTGCTACGTTGCCTTCTACGTTTACGAGAATGTCGCCCTCGATTTTCTGGGAGAGCGTACCCTTTGCACCCTTAACGGTTACTACGCTGTCTGCAAAAGACACCGTTACGCCTGCGGGAATAACTACGGGTTCCTTACCTATTCTTGACATATTAAGTACCTCCTTACCAGATGTAGCAGAGCACTTCGCCGCCTACGTTGGCAGCCTTTGCCTGCTTATCCGTCATGACGCCCTTGTTAGTCGAGATGATGGCGATACCGAGTCCGTCCATTACCTTGGGCATATTTTCAACGTCTGCATAAACCCTTAAACCGGGCTTAGAAATTCTCTGCAATGCGTTGATAACCGACTTGTTTTTGCCTGCGTACTTGAGCGTTACTACGAGCTTTCCGGAATAACCGTCTTCTACGAGTTTAACGTCCTGTACGTAACCTTCTTTTAACATGATGTCTGCAATTGCTTTCTTCATGTTGGAGGAAGGAATTTCAACCGTTTCTTTATTTACTGCTAACGCATTCCTGATGCGTGTGAGCATATCTGCTATGGGGTCTGTCATTTTACTCTTTCCTCCTTTAATTACCAGCTTGACTTCTTAACGCCGGGAATTTCACCCTTATAAGCAAGTTCACGGAAACAAATACGGCAAACGCCATATTTACGGAGAACTGCATGGGGTCTTCCGCAAATAGAACATCTCGTATAAGCTCTTGTAGAATATTTAGCAGGCTTCTGCTGTTTGTTAATCATTGCCTTCTTTGCCATAGTTGTTTCTCCTTACTTCTTAAAGGGCATTCCGAGCGCCCTTAAAAGCTCTCTTGCTTCTTCATCGGTCTTAGCCGTGGTTACGATGCACACGTCCATACCTCTGATTTTTTCAACCTGGTCGTACTGGATTTCGGGGAACATAAGCTGTTCCTTAAGACCCATACAATAGTTGCCCTTGCCGTCAAAGCTATCCGTGGGAACACCGCGGAAGTCACGAACACGGGGAAGTGCGATTGATACGAACTTATCTAAAAATTCGTACATTCTGTTTCCGCGGAGCGTAACCTTGATGCCGACCTGCATACCTTCTCTTACTTTGAAGTTTGCAACCGACTTCTTAGCTCTCGTTAAGATGGGCTGTTGACCTGCGATAAGTTTAATTTCGTTTACCGCCGACTGTATGGACTTAGAGTTGTCCTTAATGTCGCCTAAGCCGGAAGATATTACTATCTTTACGAGCTTGGGTACTTCCATAGGGTTCTTATAGCCGAATTTCTTGGTGAGTGCAGGCACTACTTCCTCGGCGTATTGCTGAGCCATTCTGTTTGCATATTCTTTATTAGCCATCTTACGCCTCCTTATTCAGCCTTATCTTCTGCGGGAGCCTCGGTCTGAGCCTCCTCTGCCTTCTTTGCCGTACGCTTTCTGACACGCTTTTTGGGTGCTTCCTTGGGCTGTTCAACTGCCTTAGAAGCCTTGCCTGCGTATGCCTTATCCAATACGGCGCCACACTTTGCGCATACCCTTACTTTCTTGCCGTCAACTACGGAGTGCTTTACTCTTACGCCTTTACCGCAAGCTTCGCATACTATCATTACGTTGGATACGTCGATGGGCTGTTCTTTATCTACAAGTTGGGAAGTTTCGTTTGCCCTTCTTGCCTTCTGTGCTTTCTTGTGGACGTTTACGCCCTCTACCGTCACCGTTCCGTTCTTGGGAGAAGTGGCAATAACCTTGCCCTGCTTGCCCGCATCCTTACCGGTGATAACTACAACGTTATCATTCAATTTTACGTTCATTGCAATCTCTCCTTAATTAAAGAACTTCAGGTGCGAGAGAGATTATCTTCATATAGTTCTTCTCTCTCAATTCTCTTGCTATCGGTCCGAAGATACGGGTTCCCTTGGGTTCCTGATTTTGTCCGATAAGCACTGCGGCGTTGTCGTCGAAACGGATATAGGTACCGTCGTTACGTCTTACGCCCTGCTTTGTTCTTGCGATAACGGCTTTAACTACTTCGCCCTTTTTAACTGCACCGCCGGGGGTAGCAGTTTTTACAGAGCATATGATTACGTCGCCGATGTTGCCCGTCTTGCGGAAAGAACCGCCGAGGACCTTTATGCACATAAGCTCTTTTGCACCGCTGTTGTCTGCGGCCTTGAGCCTAGTCTGAGGTTGTATCATATAAATTACCTTTCCTTGAAATTTTTTATTTTAATTTATGTTAAACTTACAACTCAATATAGTTAGACGTTCAGAGGGTGAGGCGGTTTACACCCACGCTTAAATATCTTTAAGCTTCCACACCGTGACGTATAAAAATATCTATTTAAATAATTCTACCGCATCTGGGTTTTAGTTTTGTGCAAGAAACGAGCAAGAGCAGGAGAGCGAGGAAAACCCGAAGGAGTTTACCAAATCGTAAATGACTGAGGGTTGCCACAGCTCGACGAACTATTGCGACGTTTATTGCACAAACGCCCAAATACTCGGGAAACCTCTTTGCAGAGATGCGAGCAGTTCAAGGCGTGTGAGCACCGCCGACAGGAGTTTACACAGACGTAAATGACTGAGGGGGAGCGGAACACAACGCAGAAATGCGACGCATATATGCAAAGCGCTAATTATTTTGCCTTTTCGATAATCTCCGCTACTCTCCAATTCTTATCCTTGGAAAGCTTACGGGTTTCAACAATACGCACCTTGTCGCCTACGCCACACTCGTTGTTTTCGTCGTGAGCCTTGAACTTAGTGGTCTTGGTGATGGTCTTTTTATAGAGGGGGTGTTTGCTCTTCTCAGTGATGGCTACGACAACCGTCTTATCCATCTTGTCGGAAACAACAAGTCCTACTCTTTCCTTTCTTAAAGATGTCCTTTCTTCCATTGCCTTTCTCCTTAACCTTTAAGCTGTCTTGCGCGTATTACGGTGTTTACCCTTGCGATATCCTTTTTAACGAGGTTAATCTGCATAGGATTTTCGAGCTGACCGCTTGCATGGCGGAAACGTAAATTGAAAAGCTCTGTCTTAAGTTCGGACAGCTTTGCGCTAAGCTCTTCGTCGCTTAAATTCTTTATTTCATTAGCCTTCATTTGCTTCACCGCCTTCTAAATCTTCTTTCCTGGCGAACTTGCACTTTACGGGAAGTTTGTTTCCTGCAAGGCGCATAGCTTCCTTTGCCACGTCTTCGGGTACGCCTGCCATTTCAAAAAGCACTCTGTCGGGCTTAACGATGGCTACCCAGTATTCAACCGAACCTTTACCAGAACCCATACGGGATTCTGCAGGGTGCTTGGTTATGGGCTTGTGGGGGAATATGTCTATCCATACCTGACCGCCACGCTTGATGAATCTTGTCATAGCTACACGGGCCGCTTCTATCTGAGCAGAGGTAATTCTTCCGCCCTCTTCAGCAACTAAACCGTATTCGCCGTAGGCAATCTTGTTGCCCTTATGCGCTCTGCCACGGATTTTACCGCGGTGTTGCATTCTTCTTTTTACTCTCTTAGGAATTAACATTTTACTCTTCGCCTCCGTCTGAGATTATCAGCTTCTTTGCGCCCGAAAGAACTTCGCCCTTGTATATCCAGCACTTAACGCCGAGTACGCCGAAGGTCGTGTGAGCTTCTGCAAAACCGTAATCTATATTCGCCCTCAGCGTCTGAAGGGGAATGGAACCGTCGTGATAGCTTTCGCTACCTGCAATTTCTCTTCCGTCAAGCCTGCCCGATACGGTGATTTTTACACCCTTAACGCCAGACTTGGATACTTTGGAGAGTTGCTGTTTGATGGCTCTTCTGTAAGATACACGCTTTTCGAGCTGAGAAGCAACTGCTTCTGCAACGAGCTGTGCATCCTGGTCAATCTTTTCAACCTTGTTTACGTTGATTATTATTACTTTGCCGTTCGTAAGTTTTGCAAGGTCCTTTTTGATTACCTCAATCTCTGCGCCCGCCTTGCCGATAAGCACGCCGGGACGGCCGGTGTAGATGGTAACTTCAACCTTATTTGCAGCCCTTACGATGCAAATTTTGGAAATTGCCGCATCGAAGTACTTCTTCTTGATGAAGGTACGGATGACGTTATCTTCCTTGAGCTGTTTGCCGAAATCTTTTTTGTCTGCGTACCACTGGGTATCCCAGCTTTTAATTACGCCTACTCTTAAGCCGTGAGGATTAACTTTCTGTCCCATACTTTCACTCTCCTTAAATCTTCTTTGCGTCAAGCACGACGGTAATGTGGCTCGTTCTCTTCAAGATTGCGTGTCCGCGTCCCTTGGAAACAGGTTGCATTCTCTTTAAGTGAGGTCCGCCGTTCGCATAAGCTTCAGCAACTACTAAGTCGCTTCTGTCCATGCCTTGGTTATGCTCTGCATTAGCCGTAGCGGAGAGAAGTACCTTTTTAACTTCGTCACTGCCACCCTTATTGCAGTAGGTGAGTATAGCCGTCGCTTCTTCCACGCTCTTCCCTCTGATAAGTGCAAGAACTGTTCTTACCTTATAGGGGGAAATTCTTACGTACTTTGCCGTTGCGTAAGGACGCTTATCCGCTGTAGCGACAATCTTTTCAGTTTTTTTCTTCATATTGCTTGCCATAACGATTTATCTCCTTACTTACCAGTAGTCTTAGCCGCGTGGCCCTTGAACGTTCTGGTGGGAGCGAACTCACCGAGCTTGCATCCTACCATATCTTCCGTAATATACACGGGTACGTGCTTTCTGCCGTCGTAAACGGCGATTGTGTGTCCTACCATCTGGGGGAATATGGTTGACGCTCTCGACCAAGTCTTAACAACTTTCTTTTCGCCGGCAGCGTTCATTGCCTCGATTCTCGCCATAAGCCTTTCTTCTGCGTAAGGCCCTTTCTTAACGCTTCTTGACATTTACCTTTTTCCTCCTTAATTGATTCTCTTTAAGATATACTTAGAAGTACGACTCTTCTTCTTTCTGGTCTTGTAACCGAGAGCAGGCTTGCCCCAAGGGGTCATAGGACCTGCATGGCCTACGGGGCTCTTGCCTTCGCCACCGCCGTGAGGGTGGTCGTTAGGGTTCATGACTGAACCTCTTACCGTAGGACGGGTGCCGAGATATCTCGTCTTACCTGCCTTGCCGAGGTGAACGATTTCGTGTTCAAGGTTGCCTACCTGACCAACGGTCGCACGGCACTTGATTGAAACGAGTCTCATTTCGCCTGAAGGCATCTTTAAGGTTGCGTATGCGCCTTCTTTTGCCATAATCTGAGCGGAAATACCTGCGGCTCTTGCAATCTGAGCGCCTCTGCCGGGCTGAAGCTCGATTGCGTGAACTACGGTACCTACGGGGATATCTGCAAGGGCAAGTGCGTTACCTGCCTTAATATCAGCCGTGGAACCGGAGATTACCTTGTCGCCGACTTTAAGACCGAGAGGAGCAAGGATATAGCTCTTTTCGCCGTCCGCATAAGCTAAGAGTGCGATGTTTGCCGAACGGTTGGGGTCGTACTGAATGGACTTAACGGTTGCAGGGATACCGTCCCTGTTTCTCTTGAAGTCGATTACTCTGTACTTGGTTCTGTTACCGCCACCGATGTGACGAACGGAAATCTTACCCTGGTTATTTCTACCGCCGGTCTTGCGCTTGTCGTGCAACAGGCTCTTTTCAGGCTTATCTCCGCTTAACTCCTCGTAGGATAAAACCGTCATAAAACGACGGGAAGAGGTTGTCGGTTTATATCTCTTTAATGCCATTTTTCAATCCTCCTATCAGGACAGGGAATCGAAGAATTCAATGCTCTTCGAATCTGCCTTGAGCTGAACGATTGCCTTCTTGAAGCTGGGGGTATATCCCTCGTTCCTGCCCATTCTCTTAAGCTTGCCCTTGCAGTTAACGGTGTTAACGCTTTCAACCTGAACGTTGAAGAGCTTTTCTATAGCCAGCTTAATCTGAGTCTTGTTTGCTGATTTAGCTACGATGAACGTATACTTCTTATCAGCTATTCCGTCATAACCCTTTTCAGTGAGAAGGGGTCTAATAATGATGTCTTGAGCTAACATTATTCTCCGTAAGCCTCCTCTATCATTTTAACTGCCTCTTTGGTAAGAACAACCTTTTCGTTTGCTACGATTTCGTATACGGAGAGCTGTTCAACGGGAAGGGTTGAAAGGTTTTCAATGTTCCTTGCTGCAAGGATAACCTTCTCGTCTGCCTTATCCATATATATAATAGCGGATCTGGTGAGGTTGAGTGCCTTCTGCATTGCAGCAATTTCCTTGGTCTTGCCCTCTACTACGGAGAGGTTATCCAAAACGATTATCTCGCCGTCGGCAAGCTTTCTGGAAAGTGCGGATACGAGTGCGGCACGCTTTGCCTTCTTGTTCATACCCTTTGAAAAGTCACGGCTCTTGGGTGCGAATACTACGCCGCCCTTAATCCACTGGGGTGCCCTGATGGAACCCTGACGTGCATTACCGGTACCCTTCTGTCTCCAAGGCTTTCTGCCACCGCCCCTTACTTCCGTACGGGTTAAGGTGGATTTGGTTCCCTGCCTGTCGTTTGCAAGCCTGGTAACTACTGCCTGGTGTACCAATTCTTCTCTGTACTCAGCACCGAAAACCTTTTCGCTAAGCTCTAATGAACCTGCCTCGGTGCCGTCCATTTTGTAAACTTTAATGTTAGGCATACGTTCCCTCCTTATTTAACCGTATCGTTGATGGTAACGATGCTTCCGTCAGGACCGGGAACCGAACCCTTTACAAGGATGCAGTTTCTTTCAACGTCTACCCTGACGATTTCGAGGTTCTGTACGGTTACGTTTTCAACACCGTACTGACCTGCCAAGTGCTTGTTCTTAAATACTCTTGAAGGAGAGCTGTTTGCACCCATTGAACCGGGTTCCCTGTGCACAGGGCCTACACCGTGGGTTTCCTTTAAACGGTGCTGGTTCCATCTCTTGATGACACCGGTATAACCGTGACCCTTGGTAACGCCGTGAGCGTCAACTCTGTCGCCTGCTGCGAAGATGTCTGCCTTAACTTCCTTGCCTACTTCGTAGGAAGAGAGGTCGTCAAGTCTGAACTCCTTCAATACCTTGCAGGGCTTTACGCCTGCCTTCTTAAACTGACCGAGCTCGGGCTTGGACAAAGCCTTTTCGGTAGTTTCGTCAAAACCGAGCTTTAAAGCGGAATATCCGTCTTTATCAACAGTTTTGATTTGAACTACGGGGCAGGGACCTGCCTGCAACACCGTAACGGGGATTACCTTCCCCTCCGCCGTAAACACCTGAGTCATACCCTCTTTACGGCAGATGATTGCTTTATTCATCGATAAAGTTCCTCCATTTATTATTTTTTCAGATAACTCGTTTGCCGTTGCGCCGTTTCCGTCGTCGCCAATCCGTTGGTTATCTATATTGACTGATGAATTTTTTAGTTGTAACCCAATTGGTTCGTCGCTTAGGACTTTGGGATTGCCACAGCGACTTGCAGTCGCTTCGCAATGACGGCTTACCGCACCAAAGCCCATTCCTCGTTCAAGAAGCAAGCAAGACAAGGAGGACGAGGCTTTTCGACGGGGAGTTTACTAAATGCGTAAATGACCCGAGAAAAACACAGTCCGACACAGTATTGCGTAGCTTATTGGACGAGATATTATCGCGACGCATATTTACAGAGCGTTTAGATTAGAGCTTAATCTTGATGTCAACGCCTGCAGGTAAACGAACCGTATCCAACAACTTAGCGTTGGGGGTGTAGATGTCGATAATTCTCTTATAAGTTCTCTGCTCGAACTGCTCACGGCTGTCCTTATACTTGTGGGGGCAACGTAAGATGGTAACTACTTCTCTCTCGGTGGGAAGGGGAATAGGTCCCGAAATTTTTGCGCCGCTCTTCTGCATCGTTTCAACGATACGGGAAGCTGCAAGGTCTACGAGTTCGTGGTCGTAAGCTGCGAGTTTGATTCTGATTTTCTGTCCTGCCATGTTAATTCTCCTTTTATACTAACAATTTAGATGTGTGCATTCCGTCAACTTAACCGTGTGTATCGCGACCAAGGCATTAAAAAACACCGCAAAACGGCGTTTAAATAGATAGCCGCGGTTAGTCGCAGGAGTCAGCGCCCCTACAGTTGTCAGCATAAATTATCTTCCTCTGCGGGTTTAAACAGAGGTTTGAAGTAACTTTATGCCTCATCCCATACACACTTTTTTTCAACGTGCTTATCTATTATAAGATGCGCACCCCTCAAAAGTCAAATGTTTGAACAAATATTTTTGCGGATATTTGCAGGTTTTTTATAAAAAAGCCCCCGAAATTACCCCGTTTTGCCTTATTTTTACAACGAATGGGATATTCTTGTGTTAAACGGCAGACAATCATACAAGATATTGACTTTTTATGCCCATACAATACTAAAATCGGCGGAAAAAATTCTTTCCGCCGACTTTAAAATTTATGTATTATTTTTTCTTATACCTAATTGCCAAATGTTATATAACAACAATTTTGAATTATTTTAACATTTTGTATTGTGAATTTCAAACGTTTTAGTTATTTTTTACAATAGCATAATGTTAAATATCCTAAAATATGCGGTGTGGAGTTACTCCCTCTCCTCTGCTTTTAAAATAAACTTCTGCCCGTTGGGGAAGGACATAATAAGCCCCTCTTCGCATACAGTAAATTCGCCTGCAAAGTAATCGCTTAAAAGCGGTTGTAACTCCTGTAAGAGAGCGTAAGGTTCGATTTTACCCTCATCTTCTGCCCAAAAAAATTTACCCTTGTTTTCCGATTTCATAGTTTACCTACCTCTAAATAAAAATTTATAACAAGTATCCCCGTTGGGATATCTGTAAATAATCATACTCCCTTGGGGATAAAATGTCAATACATAAAACGGGGAGAAAAGACGTGAATATTAAAATTGCTGAACGGCTGAAAGAGCTTATGGAAGAAGAAAACCTCAATCAAGTACAGCTTGCAAAGCGAACAGGGTTAGCACAGAATACGATTAGCGCATGGCTTGCCAAGAAAAAAGAGCCGAGCATACGTTCCCTATGGATTTTAGCCGATTGCTTCGACGTTACGGTAGATTATCTAATCGGTAGGCAGGACTACTAAACAACTAATCGCAGTACATTATTTGCGGAGTATGGAGTTAAATTAACTCCCTGCTCCTTTTTTTATTATATATTGTTTAATAAAAAATTGAATTTAATTATCTTTGCCACATTTACTATATTTATGTAATGTTTCCATTACCTATTGTATTCATTATATTATCTTAAAGGTCTTTTTGTCAAGCTTTTATTAAATGTATAATGAATACATTAAATAATGTTAACAATAGCTATTGTGGAGAATGACTATGAAGTTAAGGGTTTTGGAAATTTTAAAAGAGCAAGGTAAAACCAAATATTGGTTGAATATGCAATTGGGATTAAGTTTTCAAAATTTCAATAATATGATTTACAATCGTACCAAGAGCATAAAGTACGAAAACTTACAGGCGCTTTGCGATATTTTGCAATGCACTCCAAACGATTTGTTTGAAGAATATCACGATAAAAAAAACTAAACAAAATAAATTTTCTGCGGAGTATGGGTAAAATACAACCCCTGCTCCGCTTATTTTTTATTATTTATTATTTAATAGGTGAAAAAATTTAAATTTGCTATTGAAATACGTAGTTTTTCATATTATAATAAATGTATATCCGACTTATAAGTCGGCGATAAAGGGGAAAATTACAATGGGACTTACAGCAAAAGAAATTAAAAACATAGCCGTAATAGGTCACAGCGGTGAGGGTAAAACAACGCTTTGCGAGGCTATGCTGTTCAACGCAGGCGCAATCGACCGCATGGGCAAAACCATAGACGGAACCACCGTTACCGACTTCGACGAGGCTGAAAAGGCAAAGGGCATATCGGTCTATGCTTCCCTCGCCCACCTCAATTGGAAGGGAATGAAGATTAACCTTTTGGACTTACCCGGCTTTTACGACTTTGAAGGCGAAAGGCGTGAAGGGCTTGCGGCGGCAGGCGGTGCGGTAGTCGTAATAGGCGCAAACGGAATTCTGCCCATCGGCGCAGAGAGCGTTATAGACTACTGCCTTAAAGTTAAAAAGCCTATGGTCATCTTTATAAACGGTATGGATAAACCCAATGCCGATTACCAAGGCACGGTTTCCGCCCTTAAAGAAAAATACTCGGGCAAACTTGCACCCATACAGATTCCTATTATGGATAACGAAAAGATGGTCGGCTACGTAAACTCCTTCCAGGAAAAGGCTTACGAATTTTCGACCAGCGGTCCAAAGGAAATACCCATTCCCGAGAACCTTAAACAGGCTATGGACGAGATGCAGGACAGCCTTGTAGAAACGGCGGCGGAAAACGACGACGCACTCTTAGACAAATACTTTGAACAGGGCGGTCTTTCCAAACAGGACGCCATAAGAGGCATAAGAAAGGGCATTATGCTGGGCAACGTTATCCCCGTTATGGCGGGAAGCGCGTTAAACAACAGGGGCGTTATTAACCTTTTAGACGAAATTGTTACCTATATGCCCAACGCTAACGAACGCCAGAACGCATTCGCCACCGACCTTTCCGCAGACGAGCTTATCTCGGTTGAGTGCGAAGAGGACGGTCCTTTCGCGGCACAGGTGTTTAAGACCTCCTACGACCCCTACACGGGCAAACTCAATTACATAAAGATTTTCAGAGGCAAATTAAAATCGGGCGATACCGTCTATAACGCAGACACCGGAAAAGAGGAACGTATCGGTCAGCTCTTCACCGTTATGGGTAAGAAGTGCGAACTCGTAACCGAGCTTACCGCAGGCGACATAGGCGCGGTCAACAAGCTGACCTCCACGGACACAAACCAGACGCTATGCGCATTAGGCACGAACATTCAGTTCGACCCCATCTCCCTCCCCCGCCCCTGCCTTTCTATGGCGGTTAAGTCGGCGAACAAGGGCGAAGAGGACAAAGTTTACGCCAACCTTGCGAAGATGCGCGAAGAGGACTACACCTTCTCGGTTACTAAAAATACAGAGACGGGCGAACTTATTTTAAGCGGTCAGGGCGAAACGCACATAGAGCTTTTGACCACCAAGCTTAAAACGCGCTACGGCATAGGAACTGTTTTAAGCGAACCCAAGATTCCCTATCGCGAGACCATTAAAAAGGTTGCAGAGGCTGAGGGCAAACACAAAAAGCAGTCGGGCGGACACGGACAGTATGGTCACTGCAAAGTTCGCTTTGAGCCCTATGACGGCGAATTTGAATTTGGCGACGAGGTTGTGGGCGGTTCTGTTCCCAAACAGTACATACCTGCGGTTGAGAAGGGCTTACGCGAATGTCTTTCCCGCGGTGTTCTTGCCGGCTACCCCGTTACAGGCTTAAAAGCCGTTCTCTACGACGGAAGCTATCACGACGTCGATTCCTCCGAAATGGCGTTCAAAGCGGCGGCGGCGATTGCCTTTAAAGAGGGCTTAAAGAACGCCTCCCCCGTACTCTTAGAGCCCGTGGTTAAATTAAAGGCTCAGGTTTCGGGCGAATACTTAGGCGCGGTTATGGGCGACATATCTAAGCGCAGAGGCAGAATTTTAGAGAGCGATACGGACGGCGACATTACCACCGTCGTTGCAGAAGTTCCCCTTGCAGAGACTGCCAAGTACGCCACCGATTTAAGAAGTATGACGAGGGGTCAGGGCAAGTTCTCTACCGAGTTCTTACGATATGAGGAATTACCCCCTGCCCTTGCAGAAAAGGTAATTGCAGAGGCTAACAAGGAATAATCACTTCAACTAAATTCAAAGCCCCCGACGCTTACGGTCGGGGGCTTAAAAATACAAGGATACACTATGATAGAAATAATTTCTTTAACACTTTCGGGCATAAGCTTAATTTTAATTGCCGTAACGCTTATCATTTCGGCTAAAAAGGGTAAGACTCCCCGCCTCTCTTCCGAGGACAAAAAGGAGCTGACGGAGAGCTTTAACGCCAACGCAACGGTAATAAGCCGTACCGTAACCGACGGACAGAAGGCAACGGGACAGACTCAGGCTGAATTTTTTAAGACCTTTCAGTCCAATATGATGGAGAGCCAACGCTCCTTAGATAGCCGTGTTATGGAGCTTATGCACCGTACCGACGAGCGTATGGCTGAGATGAACAAAACTCAGGAGAATAAACTCGAACAGATTCGCTCGACAAACGAGGCTAAACTTACCGCTTTAAGGGCGGACAACGAAGTTCAGCTTAACAAGATGACGGAAACTCTTGATAAAAAACTTACCGCACTGCAAGCCGACAACGTCGTTCAGCTCAACAATATGAGGGATACGGTGGATAAAAAGCTTACCGCCTTACAGGCAGATAACGCCGTTCAACTCGACAAGATGCGCCAAACGGTTGACGAAAAACTTGCAAGAACGGTCAACGAAAGATTTGAACAGAGCTTTAAGGTTTTAAGCACACAACTCGAAAGCGTATATAAATCGCTCGGCGAAATGCAGTCTGTGGCGAGCAACGTTAACAATTTAACCAAGGTTTTGTCCAACGTAAAGACTACGGGTATCTTCGGCGAAATTCAGTTGGGGGCAATCTTAGAGCAGATGCTCACTTCCGAACAGTACGTGACAAACTTTGTTACGGGAAGCGGTAGAGAACCCGTTGAATTTGCCGTTAAACTTCCCGGTCAGGGAGAGGGGGAATACGTCTATCTGCCAATAGACTCCAAGTTCCCGATGACGGTTTATACAGACCTCTGCAACGCCTGTGACGAAAACAAGCCGGAAGCCGTCAAGCAAAAGCGCGAACAGCTTAAAAACACCATTCGCGGTATGGCTAAGGACATTAAGAATAAGTATATCTATCCCCCTAAGACGACCAACTTTGCGGTTATGTTTTTACCTGTCGAAGGGCTTTATGCGGAGGTTGCCAAGGCGGGACTTATTGAGGAGTTACAGCAAAACTACAACGTTACGGTTGCAGGTCCCACCACTATGAGTGCGCTGTTAAACAGCTATCAAATGGGCTTTAAGACGCTTGCCATTCAAAAGAAGTCGGGCGAGGTATGGAAGATTTTGGGTGCTGTTAAGACGGAATTTTCTAAGTATAACGAGCTTGCTTCAAAAATTCAGACGAGGTTGGAGAGCGCCAGCCGTGACTTTGACACCCTTGTCGGCACAAGGGCGCGTATGATGGAGAGCAAACTCAAATCCGTAGAGAGCTTAGAGCCTGCCGAAAGTCAAAAGACCCTCGGCCTACCCGAAGTTGATAACGAAGACTTGAAGTATTAGTGGGGACGCCCCACGGCGGTGTATCTTAACTGCTTAAACGTTTGACTTACTTTTCCCTAATCAAACAAGGCAATGCCTTGACTATGTATCTTAATTGCCTATTCGTTTGACTTACTTTTCACTAATCAAACAAGGCAAATAATAGGTGCGTCATTGCGCCCCGTTGCTTGCAACGGCACAGAGCGAAGCGGAAGTAGTCACGACTGCAAGGAGTGGCGTGGTAATCTCATCGGGTATGTGACCACCTCTGCCTTGGCTTCCCACCTTTAGGGGGGAAGCTGTCACATTTATGTGACTGATGAGGGGTAGCAATAAATAATATTAAAGAATAAAGAACGAATAAAAAATAATAAATAATAAAGTGGTAATTATTATTTGGAATATTCAAACTCTATCGGTTCGCACTAAGGGCGAACCGCTTTCCCTATTCTTTAGGGAAAGCAAGTTTTATGGTGATAATTATTAGAAGTGCGGACTACGTACTCTGGGATTGCCACGCCGAACCCTTTGAGGGTTCGGTTCGCAATGACGGCTTACCACACCATTTTATATCAAACTCTTCAGTCACTTCGTGACAGCTTCCCTATTCTTTAGGGAAGCCGAGGGGGGGGTAGTCTGCTTACTGCAACCAACTCCTATTCTTTAGGGAAAGCAAGAAAAGCGGTATATCATTATAAAATAGGGCGAGTGCTTTCGCACTCGCCTTTTCTTATTCATTAACTATAAAACTTCTTTATCTTCCGACATAATTTCTTCGGCTTTTTCTTCTACAGTTTCTTCGGCTTCCGTTTGGGTTGCGCCGTTTGCCGTTGCCTTTTTTGCAAGGCGCTTAGCCTTCCTCTCCTCCACTTCGCTGTTAAGCGCAGGAATGAAGAAATGGTAAATTACTTTACCCTTGCACCAATCTATTGCAAGCACAATGCTGAATACAGCCACAAAGGAGAAACAGAAGATTAAGTCCATCATCGTATCGATAAGACCCGTATCGAGATAGCCGTTGGGAATTCTGCCTATCTCTTCGCCTGCGGAGTTATACAAAACCGTATAGGCTATGCCCTCCACCTGCCAGGTATGAAGATTATCGGGGTTGGGGTGTGCAGGGTCGGGATACATTATAAAGGAGTGAATACTATCTACGATTGTATCCTGTTGCATATCCATATCGGGAATAAGCGAATCTCCGCAAAACTCCCAAATCTCCCACACAACGGACAACAGCATTGCAAAGCCAAGCCCGAAGAGTACGTAGATTATTACCGCCTTATTGTCCTTTGCAGGACCCATTAAGGACTTTATCAGAATTATGCCGATTGTCCCGAACACTATACCCCAAGCGGCGTGGAGTATATCGTCTAAACGGGGAATTAAATAGTAAAAGTTAAAACACGCTCCAAGGTGGCAGAACAGCACGAACAGCATTAAAAATACGGTATATGCCACGGGTACGCGCATACCGAGCGACCACTCCGAAAAATAAAAGAGGGGAATGATTAAAAGATACACAAGCGAAATCAATCCGTCGCGCCAACGCCCGATTACGGGGAAATATACCATAGAAAAAATGAAGAAACCTGCCATTAAAGCCATTATTACGGTAAGAGGAATATTCTTAATTCTTTCCTTTAAATATTCCTTTATCGGCTGTCTTTTCTTCTTTTCTGCTCTCTCTGCCTTAGTCATAAAATTTGTTCCTTTACGTTTTTCTGTTTGCTGTTTTTTTAATAGTAGGCGGCAACGGCTTCTTCGGGGGGAAGGGGAGCCGTTCTCGTTATGCTTATAGCCGAGAGTACGGGACCCTGTTGACGATAGACGGCGTTGTATTCATACCCCACCTTTGCCTTAACAATAAGCCAATCTTTAGTGGCAACGCCATCTATAAGTCCGTTGAGTTTAAGCGCAAAACCGTCGTAAGCGATATCGGCTTCGCAACAGGTCATAATAAACCTGCCTATGACAATACAGCCTTTTGGTACCTTTTTAGATACCGCCGACATACCCTTAAAGCTTACCGTCTTACCGATATACTGTTGGGGGTTTTCTGATAGGTCGCGATAGAACCAAGCGAAATCCCTGTCCGCAATCTCTATTACGGGGGCGTTGACGTCAAAAGGCATAGGGTCCTCTATGTCGTCGAACTCGGCTTTACCGCCTATATATTCATATACAATGTCGGGTCGGCGGGAAATTCCCCTTACTATTTTGTGGTATTCGTCCTTACTGTATTCGCCCTTAAAGCGGTTGAACACAACCATCTGCGTCATATTTACTTTGTCGAAGACGAGCTGACGCATATTCTTATTGTAGCTTATAAAGCTGTCGGCGTCGAAGAAGGTCATCATCTGGTTTATTACCCAGCTTTCTGGCATTGCATCGAAAAACTGCTGTAAAAGCCAAGTGCCGTTGTACTCCACCACAACCCTCGTTGCGTTGTGCTTTTTTGTAAGGTAGGTCAGGTTTGCCTCGGTTAGCTCTTCCACGCCGTCTAAATATTCAATCTCTACGCCCTTTACCTTGAAACGGCTAATATCGTACTCCTCTTCGCCCTCTTCGCAGACGAGGAGCATTGTCTTTTCGCCGTTCTCCATTCGAGGGTCTTCGAGAGTTTCCTGTATAAATTTCGTCTTACCCGAATCGAGAAATCCGAGAAATAAATAAACGCTGATATCCTGCATATTTTTTATACTCCGAACAGCTCTTTAAGCTCTTCTTCGTCCAATTTACTGCCGATAACACACAGCCTGCCCGTGTATTCCGCCGTACCCTTACGCACGTTAATCTCGCCGGGAACGTAGTCGAAGTGAAGCCACTCGCCGTTCTGCCCCTCTACTATGCCCTTTGCACGTAAAACCAAACCGAAACGCGTTGAATCCACAAGCGTCACAAGCGCATGTTTAAGCAATTGCTCGGAGAACCTTTTAGAGGTTTCTACGCCCCAACTCGTAAACACTTCGTCTGCATGGTGGTGATGGTGGTGATGGTGTTCCTCACCCTCTTCGTGGTGGTGTTCCTCGTCGTGGTCGTGGTGACAACAGTGATGTCCCTCCTCTTCCTCGTCGTGGTCGTGGTGGCAACAGTGGTGTTCTTCCTCCTCATCGTGGTCTTGGTGACAACAATGATGTTCTTCCTCTTCCCCGTCGTGGTCGTGGTGGCAACAATGATGTTCCTCCTCTTCCTCGTCGTGGTCGTGATGGCAACAATGATGTTCTTCCTCGGTCTCTGCCGTAAGCTTTTCAAGCTCTTCCGCCAAAGTGGAGGAATGTTCCATAGCTTCGAGAATTTGTTTACCGTCCAAAAGCTTCCACTCGGTGGTGACGATAGTAGCGTTAGGGTTGTGTTCCTTTACAAGCTTTAATGCGGTTGCAAGCTTTTCCGCACTCGCAACGTCGGCATGGCTGAAGATAATGCACGCCGAACTCTCTATCTGGTCGTTGAAGAACTCGCCGAAGTTCTTCATATATATCTTACACTTGTTGGCATCTACTACGGTGGTGAGCGAATTTATTACGCAGTCGGTTAAATTTGCCCTTTCAACTGCCTTTACTACGTCCGAGAGCTTGCCCACACCCGAGGGTTCGATTAAAATTCTGTCGGGATTGTACTCCGCTTTAACCTTTTTCAAGGCTTCGGCAAAGTCGCCGACAAGCGAACAGCAGATACAGCCTGAGTTAAGCTCGTTAATCTGAATACCTGCCTCCTTCATAAAACCGCTGTCAACGCCGATTTCGCCGAACTCGTTTTCTATTAAAACAATCTTTTCTCCGCTGTACGCTTCCTTGATAAGCTTTTTGATAAGCGTGGTTTTGCCTGCGCCTAAAAATCCTGAAAATACGTCTATCTTTGTCATTTTTATCTACCTCTTTAATGTTACTCCCTTATTTTATACGCACTTTTTTTAAAAGTCAAACTCTGCCACCTTTAAACGTAGGCGAAAATCAGGTGAAAAACAATTTTATTAAAAACTTTGCTTTAACCTAAAAACGGGCGAACGCCCACACAAAAGGACGAACGCCCGTGTTAAATTTATTTTAATAGGTAAGCTTACGGAAGGAGCCGTCCTTTTTATGTATGGTTATACGCGCCTCCTGCTTTTCGGCAAGGACCTTGCAATAATCGATAGCCTCCTGCTGGGTGCGGAAGAGCTTGATTGCCTTCTTTCCGCCGGCAAGCTTTATCTGCCACATTCCGTCCGATTTACGCTTAGAGATATGGTACGCCTTAGTGGCAGGTTTGCCCTTTTCCTCCGCTTCTACGTCGATTGCGCCGTCCTCTTCCTCTTCGTCCTCTTCTTCGGACTGTTCCTCTGCAGGCTTTTCTTCTTTGACGGGCTTCTGCTCTTTTACAGGCTTTTCCTCTGCCTTAGAAGACTTATCGGGGGTTGCGGGTTTTTCGCTTTCAGCTTTAATTACAGGCGTTTCTTCCTTTTTGGGTTTTTCTTGCTCGTCGAAAACAGGTTCGACGGAAGCCTCTTTTGTATCCTCGCTATCCGTATCGTTTGCGCCCGTGTTTGCATCTTGGGCTTTGCCTTTCTTATTCTTTTTAACTACTAACGCTATTACAACAATTAAAGCGATTATAACCAAAACGCCGAGTACGGGCCAAAAAATCTTCCAGAACATATCCTTCTCCTTTATATGTAAAATGCGGTAACGCTTTTCCAATATAATTTTATCACCCAAAAATACAGTTGTCAACACTGACGGCAAAATTACACATAAACTTCATATTCGTCATAATAGGTTTAATATGAAAAAACCCGACCGCAGAGTATTTAGGCGGTCGGGGGACTTACATTTTAAGCAGTTATTGCAAAATAAATTTTTTGAACTCCTTTCTTTTTAAATGGTCGTACCAGCGTTCATTCTTAGGACAGGCGAAAAATTCCCAAACTAACGTGAACGTAAACACAAGCAAAACTATTAAAAGGGCTAATCCGTAGGCGTTGAAGAAGGGAACTCCGTCGAGAGCAGTCGCCTGCAAATACATTGCATTGGGGGAGCTTAATCCGCAGACGGCGAACAGTACGTTGGTTAAAAAACCTACCGCACCGCAAAACAATAGCCCTGCCGTAAGGGGCAACATATTAAACACGCGTATTTTGACAAATCCGCCCGTGAAAAGATAGATACCGCCGAGTAGCATTGTAGAATGGCTTAAAAAGCTCTTTAAAACTCCCCAATCCCATATATGCGGATAGTTGACGTAGTAGTCGGGATAGAAGAGCGAAACGAGTCCGCCAATAATCGAACCGTATGCCGTGAACACCGCAAACCAACGGTATGTTACGCTATCCTTATTTTTTATGATTCCGCATATAAACAAAAAGAGCATATTCAAATTGCAGAAATAAATGGGGAAGAGGAAGTAAGAAGGCATTTGCGCACTGCCCCTTATCAAAAATTCTACCCAGATAGAGCTGACGTGAATGACCATAGTTACCGCCCCTATAATTAGCAAAATGATATTCTTTGCCTTGGGGGACTTAAACCTTGTAAATAGAATTAAAAAACCTACCGTTATAACCAACGATATCACTATATACAGAATATGAGTTAAATCGAAAAGCACTTAAATTTCCTCTCTCTACATAGAAAACTTTAAACGTTTCGTATATTATAACAGCTGTGTTTATTTTTTACAAACGTTTTATACTGACATTATTTTTGAGGCAAAATAAACGTAAACGCCCCGCACGTGCCGTGCGGGGCGTAATATTTACCTTATTCGGTTACAGCCCTCTTCAGAGAAGCGGGTAGTTTTTAAATATTCTTCACCTAATTCGGGTATGCTCCTCTGGAAAGATGCGAGTAGTTCAAGGCGCAGGAGTACCACCGCAGGGAGTTTACAAAAACGTAAATGACCAAGGCGGCACGGACTGCAACGCAGAAATACGACGCATATTTACAGA
Source organism: Candidatus Coproplasma sp. (assembly GCA_051884115.1). GTDB lineage: Bacteria > Bacillota > Clostridia > Christensenellales > Borkfalkiaceae > Coproplasma. The sequence goes on from JBJEVA010000010.1 coordinate 28,339, forward strand.
GAACCCAATTAGAACCCGAAATATTCTGAGGCGTTATTGTAGCACACATCCTCTACAATCTTGCCCAAAGTTTCAAGCTCTTCTTCGGGATACTGACCGCTTTCTACCAAGTTGCCGAGCATATTGCAGAGTATTCTTCTGTAATATTCGTGACGGGGATATGCTAAGAAGGAACGGCTGTCGGTAAGCATACCGACGGACTGAGCCACTAAGCCAACCTGCATAAGCGTTTCGAGGTTGGTCTTCATGCCGTCCTGCTGATCTAAGAACCACCAAGCCGTACCTACCTGTACTCTGCCCTTGATGCCTTCCTTCTGGAAGCAGCCTGCAAGTACGGTAAGCGCATAGTTGTCACGGGGGTTGAGGCAGTATAATATGGTCTTAGGCAGTGCGTCCTGCGCATCGAGCTCGCCCAACAGTGCGGAGAGCTTTTCCATATATACGGCGTCCTCGATTGCGTCGAAGCCCGTGTCGGGGCCGATCTTCTTCAACATGCTCTTGGAGTTGTTGCGGAGAGCGCCGATGTGGTACTGCTGTACCCAACCGTACTTATTGTACTGCTTGCCGAGGAATACGAGGATATATCCCTTATACTTATCCTGCTCCTCTGCGGAGATAGGCTCGCCCTTCATACCCTTTAAGAAGATTGCGTTAGCCTCTTCATAGGTAGCAGGCGCATAGCAAACTACGTCCAATGCGTGGTCGGAGAGCTTAGAACCCATTTCGTTGAAGTATGCAATTCTCTCTGCGAGTGCGTTGCACAAATCTTCTAAGGTTGCAATCTCCTTGCCGACAACGCCGGCAAGCTGTTTAACCCAATCTGCGAACCAGGAAAGCTCTACGTTGATTGCCTTATCGGGGCGGAATGCAGGGCGAACCTTAACCTTTAAGGTAGGGTCTGCATTCATCTTCTTGTGCCATTCAAGGCTGTCAACAGGGTCGTCCGTGGTGCAGACGGTCTTAACGTTGAACTTGTACATCATCTCCCTTGCGGTTAAAGTTTCAAGTACTTCGTTAGCCTTGTTCCAGATTTTCTCGGCGTTCTTTGTGTTGATTATATCGTCAATGCCGAAATATCTCTGCATTTCGAGGTGTGACCAGTGATATAAGGGATTGCCTACAAAGTAGGGCATACTCTCTACGAACTGCAAATACTTTTTGTAGTCGTCGTCGGGACCGGAGATAGAATCTTCTTCATAGCCCCTTGCACGGAGCGAACGCCACTTATAGTGGTCGCCGTATCTGTCGCCTGCGCCAAGCCATACTTCGGTAAGGTTTCTGAATTTTTTATCTTCGTAAATCTCCTTAGGCTGAAGGTGGCAGTGATAGTCGATAATAGGCATCTTCTCGGCATGCTCGTGATAGAGCTTTTTCGCCGTTTCGGTTTCCAAAAGGAAATCTTTATCCATAAATTTTTTCATATATTATTTACCTCGTTTTATGTTAAGAGTTGCTTTATAAGGTTACGCCCGACTTAAAGATAGCTATTTCTTTGGTGTTGTTGAGTTCGTTCTTGGTCTTAGCGCCGTTAGTTATTTCTACGATTAAATCAATCAGCTTTTCGAGTTGAGTATCAAAATCGCTCTCTAAAACCGCACCTGCGTTAAAGTCTATCCAATTAGCCTTTTTAGAAGCCATTTCGGAGTTGGTTGCAATCTTTACGGTAGGCACGAAACCGCCGAAGGGCGTGCCTCTGCCCGTGGTAAAGAGAACAAGGTGGCAACCTGCCGCCGCGATGTTGGTTACGGCGCACATATCGTTGCCGGGGCCGTTGAGAAGGTTAAGCCCCTTTTGCGTTACATAGCCGTCGTCGAACACAACGTCCGAAACGGGACCGCTACCCGACTTTTGCGTACAACCGCAGGACTTATCTTCAAGCGTAGTTATACCGCCTGCCTTGTTGCCGGGGGAAGGGTTTTCGCCCACGGGCTGACCGTTGGAACGGAAGTAATCTTTAAAGTCGTTAATAAGCTTAACCGCCTTTTCAAAGGTAGCCCTATCCTTACACCTGTTCATAAGCTGTTGTTCGGCGCCGAACATTTCGGGAACTTCGGAGAGAACTGAAGTACCGCCTACCGATACTATATAGTCGGACAATCTGCCGACAAGGGGGTTAGCGGTTATGCCTGAAAGTCCGTCGCTACCACCGCACTTTAAGCCGATTTTAAGGCAGGAGATATCCCTCTCCTCCCTCTCGTCGGTCTTTACGACTTCGGCAATCTGACGGAGAAGCTCTACGCCTGCACCTATTTCGTCCTCTACTTCCTGACATACGAGGAACTTAATTCTTGCAGGGTCAACCTCGCCAAGCGTTTCTTTAAATTGGTCCATCTGGTTGTTTTCGCAACCCAAGCCTACGACTAAAACACCGCCTGCGTTGGGGTGGCGAACCATCTTCTGCAAAATGAGCTTGGTCCTCTCGTGGTCGTCGCCGAGCTGAGAACAGCCGTAGGGGTGAGTATAGGTAAACACGCCGTCGAAGCCCTGTTCGCCGTACTCCGCCTTATACGTTTCGACAATTTCCTTAACCTGACCGTTTACGCAACCTACGGTGGGAATTACCCAGATTTCGTTACGGATACCCACGTCGCCGTTAGCACGGGGATATACGTTGACTTTGCGCATCTTTGCAGGAGTTAAATCACAGGATACGGGGTTGTACTCGTATTCGAGATTTTCCGAAAGATTGGTCTTAACGTTGTGCGTATGCACCCATTCGCCCACGGATATATCGCGTGTAGCGTGGGCAATGGGGACGCCGTACTTTATTACGTTTTCACCGCTTTTGATGGGGCGGAGCGCAAACTTATGACCTTTTTTAACGTCCTCTGCAAGGGTAACGCCCTCGTAGATTTCACCGCAAGTTAAGTCGGTAAGCGCAACCGCCACGTTGTCTGCGGGGTTAATAATTATAGTATTCTTAGCCATTTACAAACCTTTCAACGGCAACTTTCATACCGTTGGTATCGATGTCTTCAAGATATTTAGCCACGGTAGCGGTAATATCCTTATGCAGGGTGTTCATATCGATTTCCCAAGCCTTTTCCCAACCGAGAGCCTTCTTAGCGAGGGCGGTATAATCGCCGTCGAACTCAGCCCAGAGCTTTGCCCAATAAGCAAGCAATTCGGGGTCGTCTTTAAGCGCAATCGCCTCTTCGCCCCTCTTGCCCTTGTGGAACTCTACGAGAGCCGCAAACGAGAAGCATACGTGAAGGGGAAGCTTGCCCGTGATGCGGATATAGTCTTCGAGCGTAGGCATAATACGTGTGCGGAACTTAGTCGTGGAGTTGAGCGCAATGGACATAAGCTCGTGACGGATATAAGGGTTCCTATATCTCTCGATAACCGAGTTGGCAAACGCAACCATCTGGTCCTGAGGAAGGGCTATGGTGGGGTTAACCTCGTCGAATACGAAGTCGTGAACGTACTTACCGATTACGGGGTCGTTTACAGATTCGCCTACCGTGTCGATACCTGCAAGGTATGCAACGGGTACCATAGCGGTGTGCGAGCCGTTCAAAATCTTAACCTTTCTCTGCTTATAGGGGTGAATGTCGTCTGCAAAGATGACGTTGAGTCCCGTAGAATCTGCGGGGAGAACCTTCTGAACGAAGGGTTCCTTTTTAAGTACCCAGAGGTGGAAAATTTCGCCCTTAACTACGTTGTTGTCGATATAGCCCGTCTCTTTCTGGATATCTTCGATTTCGTTACGGGGATAGCCGGGAACGATTCTATCGACGAGCGTTGAGGTGTAGTGGCAAGCAGTCTGCATCCAAGTGATGAACTTCTCGTCCATATTGTTGATGCGAGCGAGTTCGGTTAAGCATCTGTAAAGCTCGTCGCCGTTGTCGTCGATGAGTTCGCAGGGGATTATTGCAAGACCTTTTGTCATATCGCCGTTAAAGTGGTCGTACCTTCTTTTAAGGAGGGCAAGAAGTTTGCCGGGATAGGACTTAGGGCATACCGTAAAATCGGTGTCGGTGGGGTCAACGGCAATACCTGCTTCGGTGGTATTGGAGATGATAACCTCTAAATCTTCGCTCTCGCCGTAGGAGAGGAATTTTTCGTACTGTTCAAAGGGGTTGATTAAATCGCCAATCACGTCTATGACACGGCTGGACTTAACCTTTTCGCCCTTGTCGATACCCTCTAAGCGGAGGGTGTAAAGACCGTCCTGTTCGCCGAGTTCCTTAACTCTGCCGAAGGGCATGGGCTGAACGACTGCAACGTTTGCATTGATTGCGCCCGCGTCGTTAAGGCTTTGAATTATCCAATCGACGAAAGCACGAAGGAAGTTACCTTCACCGAACTGCATGATTTTTACGGGTCTTTCGGGTTTTACTTTTCCGCAAACCTCTTTATATACCTTTTTATTGATTAGTTCCATAGTTTAATTTCCTTATTTTATTATATATATCGGGTAGAATCCGCACTTTTGCGGAGCGAAAATTTTAGTTCCTCTCTATGCTTGAAGGCACAGCTTCTTCGGTTTCGCAATCGAAGAGGTATGCAGACTTGTAAGGAATACAGAATGCAAATTCATCACCCATTTTAGGAGCTTTGAGAGGGTTAACCTTTAATATTACGTTAACCTTGCCTACGTTTGCATAGACGTTGGTAGTATCGCCGAGAAGCTCGGTAAGGTCAACGTTGGAGTTGAGGAGATATTGATTGCTCTCTGCCTTTCCGTTTACGGGAAGCTTAATCGCTTCGGGACGGAATGCAAACACAACTTCCTTACCCTCGATTGCGTTAACGTTATCTACTACAGGTGCAACGTTCAAAGAAAGACCGTCCTCGTTGACGAACTTACCGCCCTCTATCTTGCCTTTGAGGAAGTTCATAGGAGGTTCGCCGATGAAGCCTGCAACGAAAAGGTTCTTCGGGTGGAAATAGAGTTCGTAAGGGGTACCTATCTGCTGAACGTAACCGCCCGACTTCATAACGACTATTCTGTCGG
>JBJEVA010000011.1:0-7620 GCA_051884115.1 Candidatus Coproplasma sp.
TCTTCATAGATGCGAGCAAGACAAGGAAGGCGAGGCTTTTCGTCGGGGAGTTTACCAGAAACGTAAACGACCCGCGAAAAACATAGCCTGACACAGTATTGCGATGTATATATGAAGAGAAATCACTTACCCACGCAGAATTTGGCAAACACAGTACTAATCACCTCTTCGTCTGCCGTCTCGCCTGTTATCTCACCTAAGATACGCCATGCTTCGCGAATGTCCATAGAGATTAAATCGAGGGGGAAACTGCCTATTGCGGATATTGCCGAATTTAACCTTTCCGAAGCCATCTTCAACGCGGAGTAATGCCTTTCTTCTATTAAAAATTCGCCGTCCAACGACTTTTCGCCAACCGCCTTTAAAGACATTAAATGACGAAGCTTATCTAACCCCTCGCCTGTGAGAGCGGAAATCGCCACGTCGTAATCGCCTTTGGGAGTACTTATATCGGTTTTGGAATAGACCTTAATCACTCTGTCTGTATCAGCTCCGTCAGCCGAGGAGAAGTCACCGCACTCGGACACACATATTACGACGTCTGCAGTGCGGAGAGAACGTTTTGCCCTATCTATGCCGATGCTCTCTATTTCGTCAGCGTTCTCCCTTATACCTGCGGTATCTGTTAAATTATATTTAACGCCGTCGATTGTAATTACACCCTCTACTATATCGCGGGTAGTGCCTGCAACGGGGGAGACGATTGCCTTATCATAGCCGACGAGGGCGTTTAGTAGCGAAGATTTACCAACGTTGGGGCTTCCGCAGATTGTAACGGACACACCGCTTTTTATGAGCTTACCCACCGAATATGTGGCGATGAGTGCATTTACTTTGTCTAAAATAACAGTTAAATCTTGCTTAACTGTGCCAAGCTCGGTCTCCTCTATTCCCTCTTCGGGGTAATCGATATCGGCGGAAATCGACGCCAAGATATCCAACAAAACCGACTGAACTTGTTTAACTCCGTCCGTCAGCTTTTCGGCATACAGCATACCGCCTGCACGTACTTCTGCCAAGCTTTCGGCGTTAATCATATCTATCATACCCTCTGCAGAGGAGAGCGAGAGCTTGCCGTTGACAAAGGCACGTTTTGTAAATTCGCCCCTGTCCGCCATGGACGCGCCTGCGTTTATTACCGCCTTTAATACTCCCCTTGCAATCTGCGCTCCGCCGTGGCAATGGAGTTCGATAACGTCCTCGCCCGTAAAGCTTTTAGGAGCGCGGAAATATACGCACATACCGAAATCTGTAAAACCATCGCATACAATTTTACCCGTGTATAGACGGTAGGGTTTGAATGATATGACGGGGGTTTTACCCGTGGGTATAAAAATCTTTTGGGCTATTTCAAGCGAACGCGGTCCGCTTATTCTTATAACGGCAACTCCGCCCGTTCCCGACGGAGTGGCTATCGCGGTAATGGTATCTTTACTCATAATTTCTCTTTAAGCTATAACGTCAGCTTATATCTATTATATCACCTATACGCACTTTTGGCAATAAAAAAGCAGGGGTATAAGCCCTGCTTAATTCTTTTTTACGATGTTTTTTAGTTAGAAGTTTGACAACCGCTACACATTAAAATCAATCTTTTTTTTCATTATTGTTACTATTCTCGCCTAAGCCGTTGAAGGGGTCTTCGGGACGGGAACCTAAATTCCCGAACGGGTCGTTATCAGCCCCTGCGTTACCGCTATTTGTGCCGGTGTTTGCGTTGTTTGCGTTGTTTGCGTTACTTCCGCCCTGCGCATTACGCATATACTCTTGATATTGCGCATACCTTTTTTGCTGAACTCCGCGCACATACTGCGAATAGCTTACCCCCGTCTTATTCCTTACAGTGAACATAAATATGGCGTTTATGGGGAAGAGAACGCAGATTATTGTATAAAGAATGTAATGCGAAGGCGCATAGGTACGGTAGAATGAGCTTATTACGAATACGCTTAATACTATATATGCTAAATCTATTATAGGCTCGATATAATCCGCCATATCGGAATATACCCAAGACGTCCAATAGAGATTGGCAGGAAGATTTTCGCTTATGGAATATGCACCTGTAAATATGGGCATAGTGCCGTCCGTAATTGGAACGTCAACGAAAATAGGCTCTAAATACCCGCCGTTAAAGAGCATTGTAATTGCCACCACGTTGAGTATTCTTATAGCTACGTATGCCACCTCTATAATGGCAAGCACAAGCGAAAAGGTTTTAATCTTTACGTTGAAAAGCTTGTTTTTATCGGCAAGTACGCCAATATAATACGTATTGAAAAAGGGAACGAACGCCATCCATTTATTTTTATAGCCACCCTTTTTTGCGAGCGTATATAGCGCAACCGCTTCCAATGCGAACAGAACAAGATAACATATTCCGCCTACGAGGAAATTTATCCAATAACGGGTATCGTATAAATCCCCCGTCGTGTAACGGAGAAGCCACCTTGTAAGTTCTTCAAAAATAAAAAATTCCATATTCCCCTACCTGCTGTCTTTACGACATTTTGCAGAATTAAAGTTTATTCTTAATTATTTTATATATAGATTGTATATAAATTAAAACAGATATGTGAAAATTAGGTAAAATATTACAAATTTTTGCTGATTAAGCAAACAGTTCAACCCCATAGTCAACACTATGCAGTACAAGTCCGTGAGCAGGCATCGTCTTTCCCGTGAGATTTCTGTTGCCCGTTAAAAGGGAATCCACAACGTTTTGCCGTGAAATTCTTCCCTCGGCATAGCCTATCACCGTGCCTACGAGAGTACGCACCATATTATATAGAAAACCGTTTCCGCAGACGGAGAACTTTATATCTTCGCCGTTAAACTCCGCATCGAAGGAATAGATTGTACGAACAGTCGTCTTAACCTGAGAACCCGAAGCGCAATATGCTGAAAAGTCGTGTTCGCCGACAAAGAGATTACAGCACTCCTTTACCCTCTCCATATCGGGCATACGCTTTAATCTTACCGCATACCTATCCTTTAAGGGGTTGCGCCTAAATGAGCAATAGACGTTATATACGTAGGTCTTCTTCTTTGCCGAACGGTTGCTATCGAACCCCTCCGGAGCAACCGCAGATTGTAGCACGGCTACGTCGGCAGGGAGATAGAAATTTATTGCGTCTGCAACCTTAGCTCCCGTAAGAACCTTTGATAAATCGACGTGGCACACCTGTGACAAGGCGTGAACGCCACTATCCGTTCTTCCGCTTGCGTTGACTGTAGCCTTTTCTCCAAAGGCTGAATAGACTGCTTTATTCAACTCCTCTTGCACCGTTCTGCCGTTGGACTGAATTTGCCAACCGCAAAAGTCGGTTCCGTCGTATGCTACCTTTAAAACGTATCTCATGAAATCACCAGATAGGGGTAGATTTTAGGACAGATATAATAGCCGTAGATATTTAAAAGTATTACGCCTGCAATCATTATTCCCGCAAACAAAAGGGCTATTAAATCACGCCAACCGAAGGTGAGTTTTTTATACTTGGTCCTCTTGTTTCCGCTTGAATAGCAACGTGCGTCCATTGCGTCGCCAAGCTCTTCCGCACGCCTGAACGACGAGAGCAGAAGGGGTATTAAAACGGGTATTATTGCCTTTACCTTTTTGAAGATATTTCTGCTTTCAAACTCCGCCCCTCTCGCCTTCTGTGCAGAGATAATGCGGTTGGTTTCGTCTATCAAGGTGGGAATAAACCTCAATGCAATCGACATTATCAGGGCAAGCACGTGGACGGGGATTTTAACGAGCGTTAAGGGGAACAAAAGGCTTTCCAATCCGTCGCATAAATTTACGGGGGTGGTGGTGAGAGTTAAAAGCGATGAAGCCATTACGAGCAAGAACAGCCTTACCGTTAAGAACACCGCAAAGATTACTCCCTCTAAATATATGTGAATAAACTTCCACTCCCACAAAAGGCGTTCACCGCCGTGGAAGAACACGTTTAAAATCGAAGTGAAGAGCAGAATAAAGATTATTCCCTTAACCGAACGAAGCACAGAGCCTAAAGGCACCCTTGCCGATATTATTGCCGTGAATAAAATTACGGCGCACAGCAACAGACCATAAAAGGACTTTGCGACAAAGAGCATTACTATAAACGCTATTAAAAACAGCAGTTTTAGACGGGGGTCGAGCCTGTGAACAAACGACTTTGTGGGATAGTACTGACCGAAGGTTACGTCGTTTAACATTCCGATACCCCCTTTAAGGCGGATATTACCGCCTTTGCAAATCCCTTAGAGGTATAGTCGCAATCTATTTTAAGCCCAAAACCTTCAAGCTGAGAACAAATCTTAGCCGTTAAAGGCACGTCCAAGCCGAGAGAGCGGAGTTCTTCCGTCCTTTTAAATAGCTCTTCGGGGGCTGAGCAAGCCACAATTTTTCCCTCCGACACAACGCACGCCAAAGTGCAGTTTTCGGCAATTTCGTCCATATCGTGGGAGACGATTATTACCGTTTTGCACCACTCGCTGTGGAGCTTATGAAGTAGCGACATAATCTCCGTTTTGCCCAAAGGGTCAAGCCCTGCCGCAGGCTCGTCCAAAACCAAGATTTTGGGTTTGGTGACTATTACGCCTGCAATGGCAACCCTTCTCTTTTGTCCGCCCGAAAGCTCGAAAGGGGACTTGTCCTTGACCTCTTCATAGTTGAGACCAACAGCCTCCAAGCTCTCCTTAACGGCAACTTCGCACTCCTCTTGAGTGACGTTTTTATTAAAGTTTTTAAGACCGAAAGCTACGTCTTGAAATACAGTTTCGGCAAAGAGCTGATATTCGGGATATTGGAACACCATTCCAACGTCTGCACGAAGTGAGCGCCAATCGCATTTTTTATCGGCAAGGTCGTATTTGCCTATCTTTACCGAGGGCTGAGGGGGCGCAGTCTGCCCCTTTTTGACCTTGGGTTTTTTGTAATGTTTTTGTACCTGAGGTAATTTTATGAGTGCGTTAAGGTGCTGAACGAGGGTTGATTTTCCGCTTCCCGTATGACCTATTATGCCGAAGAACTCACCTTCGGGAATAGTGAGATTTACGCCGTTTAACGCGTGCGTTGCAAAGGGTGATTTAGCTGAATAGGTATAAGTCAAGTCGGATATTTCTATATCCCACTCACCCTTTTCTCTTTGAATTGGTGTGGATATATCCCCCGACGAACGGGGTTTAAAGCTACTTTGCTTTGCAATTTTTTCTATCTCTTTTGCAAGCTCTTCCGCCCTTAAACAGTCGGCAACCTTTACTCCGTTATTATTTAAATTACGGCAGATAGAGAGTATTTCGGGTAAGCACAGATTGTACGTTTCGAGGCTTTCTCCGTTTTTAAAGATTTCGTCGGGAACGCCGTCTAAGACTATTTCGCCCTTGTTCATAACGACGGCGCGGTCTGCAAGCAGAGCTTCTTCCATAAAGTGGGTAATGAGTATTACCGTCATACCCTCCTGCTTATTCAAAGATAAGGCGACTTCGCACACCTCTCTTCTGCCCTTAGGGTCGAGCATAGCCGTACTTTCGTCTAATATTAAAACGTCGGGTTTAATTGCAAGGACGCCGGCAACGGCAATTCTCTGCTTCTGTCCGCCCGAAAGCTTTGAAGGGGTGGAGTGGCGGAACTTCTCCATACCGACTACGGACAAAGCCCAATCTATTCTTTCGCCTATCTCTTCGCGGGGGACGCCTAAGTTTTCGGGACCGAAAGCCACGTCGTCTTCTACAATCGAAGCCACCGTCTGATTATCGGGGTTTTGAAATACCACGCCTGCGTGGGTGCGAACGGCGTTGACCTCCTCTCTGTCGGCAGGGTTATAGCCCCACACTGTAACGCTTCCGCTGTCTGCGCAAAGAAGTCCGCAAATGAGTTTTGCGAGCGTTGACTTACCGCTTCCGTTATGACCGAGAACTGCCAAAAACTCACCGCGCTTTACGTTTAAAGATACGTTGTTCAAGGCGTTTAACGCACCGTCTTCGTACATAAAGCTTACGTTATCGAGCTTAACCGCATACTCGGGGAGGGGCTTAGCCTCCGCAATTTCGCTTTCCTCAGTTTTGTTGACCTTTGACTTTCTTTTCATATATTTAAAATTATACCAAACGTACAAAAATTTAACAACAAATTTTTATCCACTTATAAAGAAAGTAAGTTAAAATTTCTGTGAATATTAAAGTTTGTCGATTTTAACTTTTACTAAAAAAATTAGGCTGTTAAACAATAATAATTTTGTAAGTGCTATTGACTTTTAAAGGTAGGTGTTTTATAATATTATAGGTGTTGTATGAAAACACTTTATATGTAGCAAAAATTTTTAAGGAATAATATTACGGAGGTTTTTTTGATGAAAAAATTGACTATCGACGGTAATACCGCCGCCAGCCACGTAGCCTACGCATTTTCTGAAGTAGCGGCTATCTACCCCATCACCCCCTCTTCCCCTATGGCGGAATCTGCGGACGAATGGGCAACTGCAGGCAGAACGAATATGTGGGGCCAGAAAGTCAGGATTGCTGAAATGCAGTCGGAAGGCGGTGCCGCAGGCGCCGTACACGGTTCGCTTTGCGCAGGCGCATTGACAACCACTTACACCGCATCTCAGGGTCTGTTGTTGATGATTCCCAATATGTACAAGATTTCGGGTGAATTGATGCCTATGGTTATGCACGTATCTGCTCGTGCGCTTGCGGCTCACTCACTCAACATCTTCGGCGACCATGCCGACGTTATGGCTTGCCGTCAGACAGGTTTTGCAATGCTTTGCGACTCTTCCGTACAGGAAGTTATGGACCTCTCGCTCGTTGCTCACCTTTCAACCTTAAAGTCGAAAGTTCCCTTCATCAACTTCTTCGACGGTTTCAGAACCTCCCACGAAGTTGCTAAGATTGACGTTTGGGACGAAGCTGACGACTATGCCGAAATCAGAGCTATCTGCGACGAAGTAGGCATTGACGCCGACGTTGCTGATTTCAAATCCCGTGCGCTCAACCCCGACCATCCTATTCAGAAAGGTACCGCTCAGAACAGCGACACCTACTTCCAGAACAGAGAGACGGCAAACAGCTACTACGAAGCTACCCCCGCTATCGTTCAGAAGATGATGGACGTTGTTTCTGCTAAGTGCGGTAGAAAGTATCACTTATTCGACTACGTCGGCGCTCCCGATGCAGAAGAAGTTATCGTATGTATGGGTTCGGGTTGCGAGACAATCGAAGAGTCCATCAATAAGCTCAACGCAATGGGCAAGAAGTACGGTTTAATTAAAGTTCGTCTTTACAGACCTTTCGATATCAGCGCATTCGTTGCTACTATCCCTGCTTCCTGTAAAAAGCTTGCCGTACTCGACAGAACTAAGGAACCCGGCTCACTTGGCGAACCTTTGTATCTCGACGTTTGCTCCGCACTCCTTGAAAAGGGTATCACCGGTATTAAGGTTGTAGGCGGTCGTTACGGCTTAGGTTCTAAGGAATTCACCCCCTCTATGGTACTTGCAGTTTACAAGAACTTAGAACAGGCTGAACCCAAGAACCACTTCACCATCGGTATTTACGAGGACGTTACCAACACCTCCCTCGACTTCTCTGAAAAGTTCGACGCCGCTCCTGCAGGCTCTACTTCCTGTAAGT
>JBJEVA010000012.1:0-7619 GCA_051884115.1 Candidatus Coproplasma sp.
CTGTTTTCGATAACGGTTTATCGTTGTTTAACTATGCAATGGCGGACGACCTTGCCGATATAGATAGCTATGCTAAGACGAGATATCCCACTTATGACGGCGTTTCATACGAGGAAATTGTACAGGCTTTTATATCCGAAAGGCAAAGAGCTGAACTGCGAAAGATGATTAATTTTAAGTTTATGCGTCATTCAAGATATAATCTGCCAAAAGAAAGGCTTACAATAATTGAGAAGTGGTTGCAAAAGCGAGTGCGTCGATTTATCGATATGAAAGGAAAGAATGAATAACTAAAAGTAAGACAAAAGCGAGAGGTGCGCCTCTCGCTTTTGTGATTCTTAATTACCTTTTAATAATTCTTTTAACTCTGCAAAGGTTAAAACCTTGGGCTTCATTGCCGACATACAGGCGGTGTTTGTGCCGAAGAAGGTTTTGGTGGTAAGGTCTACAACTATCACAGGGAAGCGGTAGTTTTCGGCGGTCAGGTTCTGTACGTTTGCAAATCCGATATTTGCTAAATAGTCAAATACATCTTGATTGTATTCGTGTCTTACGACAAGTTGTGTGTTGTTCATAAATTATACCTCTTTGAAATTATTCCATAAAGAGGCACTGAAAAAGCCCATCGTTACGACGGGCTTATAAGCATATTTACCCATCGTTCTGCCGTTAGCACCTTACAAATTGCAGGTTGCTGTGTGGTCATCGGGGCAGTCCCTAACACACTCTTTATGGTTGAGATTATTATATCATTGTTTTTAGGGGATTGTAAATAGGATAAATGGTAATTTTTATTGAAAATAGTATAAAAAAATTATCAATCATGACAATGGAAATACTCGATGGAGACGACGGCGAAGATTGATATGTAACTTTAGGTCGTGTAATTATTTTAAATAGTTATTGTATAGGTGGAAGTATTCTGCTATAATAGGCTTATTAATATTTACTTCTCATTAAAAGGGCAGGATTAGTATAAAGTAATGAACGATAATACTTTCGGCGAAAACATAAAGAAACTAAGATATTTTTATGGTGAAACTCAAAAGCAATTAGCGGAGGCGATTGGCGTTGCTCATAATTATATTTCTATGCTTGAAAAGGGGAAACGCGATTTGCCAAGTAGCGATATTGTGTGTGCGATAGCCAATCATTTTCGAATTACAGTTGAAGAATTGTATCGCCCTATAGCAAATGAAGGATATTCCATAAAAAATCTTACGATGTCGTGGGATGAGATATGGAATATCATTTGTATCATGTTTCCTGTTTACAATGCAGATAGAGCCTTAATGGATGAATTGTTCAATAGCGCTATAGAGATGCATAAAAAACAACTTTTGAACTATAAAAATCGTCAGACTCTTAATATCGAGGTAATGATAGAAATAATTGATACATATAGAAACTCCTGGGAGGAAAATAAAACAATAGAATCATTAGCAAATATTTTATCGTTGCTTTGTGTAATATGCGGCTCATTTGTTACAAAGGATGGAGAGAAAATTGAAGAACATGCAAAGATATATGGTGTTCTCGGAGGGAAAAAACTCAGTGAGGCATGTCTACGAAAAGATTATAGTATAGTCGAACTAGAAACAGCAAAAAAAGAACTTGTAAATCAATACGAGGCCATTCTTGATGAATGTTTTGAAACATTAAAAAGAGATAGTGAATGGGCTGATGTCGCAGATTATTTCCTTGCTCTTTCCTATATGGTGGGGATGGTAAACAATGAGTATGGATTGGATACTAATTCCAATATAGGGTTTGAAATGATGCAACGATTTGCATTAATGGGTAACGATGTCGCCATGAAATTCATAAGCCACAGCATATCGGTATTCAAATAATAAAACTTAACAACTAGTGAAATTAACCTCATTTAAAATCGTTTAAATCAAGCTGCTTATAGCTTATAATAGATTTACAAGCAATTGACAAATAGTAGGAGGTGGTTTTTTGAATGAATCAATAGCCATAAACGAAAATAATTCTTTCTTTGATAAACATTCAAAGGGTATTATGTGGGGCATGATAACTGTGGGCGGTATAGTAACAGGTTTTCTTGTTTACAAGAATAGGGAGATCATAGATAACTTGTTTGGTACATTATTTAAGCTACCGAAACAAGGTGTTCCTTCCATGCCGAAATGTGTTGAAACTTCTAAGCAATTAGAACAGGTTCAGATTGTCGAAAAAACTATGAGACAACACATTGAAGTCCCTATGTATTGTAGGAAGTTACCCATAGGGCAAAAAGCCTCGGCCGGAAAAATAGCGATGGCGGCTGAAATGGGATACGAGTTAGCGGATAATATGACATTGGTAAGAAAGTATTCTTATGAACGAGTGATTTAAATAAGGAGAATAAAAGAATGGGCAGAAAGTATCAACCTTTTTCACTTTTATGTCGTGAGCAGGGTCACGGAGAGTTAGAATACAAAGGTGGTGGCGACTATGAATGTCCCATATGCGGGTTTGAATATCACGACTGGGAGTACGATGATGATAGAAGCGATGAACGCTTAAGCGTATATGAGGCGGCGGAAATATGGGCATCTCATGGAAAAGATGAGGATTACATGTTCGGTTACTCTGAGGACGAATTGGAAAACGCATTATAATAGATAGAATAACGAAAAGCCGACGGGTTTAAATACCTGTCGGCTTAGATAAACCGTTAAACGTAGGGCTTAAATAATCAAGCAAAATTTGATTACATATTTATAGCATTCATAAAAGACTACTAACGAATTTTAATTATTCGAGTTGATTGCATTTTGCAAACAACTGAAAGTTAAGTGACCATATCTTCATTCAAGCTATTGCATAGGCGGAAGGTTTGTGCTATAATACGCTTACAAAACATTAAATTTATTTGGGAGAAACATATGAATAGACTTCAAGGTAAAACTGCCATAATCACGGGCGGTAATTCGGGTGTGGGTGCCGCAACGGCTTGTCTTTTTGCGGTGGAAGGCGCTAACGTTGTAATCAGCGCAAGGCGTAAAAATGCTTTGGACGAAGTTGCGGAAAAGATTACTTCTGCAGGCGGTAAGGTTTTAGCCGTTTCCGCCGATATTTCCAAAGACGAGGACTGCAAGGCATTAGTTGCCGCCGCCGTTGAAAAGTTCGGTTCGGTAGATATTCTCGTGAACAACGCAGGCGTTTTGGATACGGGACTTGCCCCCGTTGACAGGTTCAGCGACGACGAGATGCAGAAGATTATTGCAATCAATCAGGTGGGAACTATGCAGATGATTCGTGCCTGCCTTGCCGTAATGAAGAGTGGTGCGTCCATCGTAAACGTTGCATCGGTTGCAGGCGTTAACGGTGGCGGTGGAGCTGCTTACGTTTCATCAAAGGCGGCAATAATCGGCATAACCAAGCACACGGCACTTCTCAACGCAAGCAATTATATCCGTTGTAACGCAGTTTGCCCCGGAACAATCGTAACCCCTATGACTATGAATATGAAACCCGAAGAGCTTGATATGCGTATGATGGGTGCAATGAGCAAGCACGCAGACCTTAAAATTAAGCCCTGCATGGCAGACGACGTTGCCAACATAATCGCATTCTTTGCATCCGACGAGAGTAAGGCGCTCAACGGTCAGGTTGTAGTAAGCGACTTCGGCGCATCGCTGTAATTTAATAAATTAACTTAATAGAAGAATTTGCCCATCAGCCAAGCTGGTGGGTTTTCTTATGCAAAGAAAACTTCGGCAGATTTGTGATATTTATTAAAATTAGCCGAATTTTGACTATTGAAAAGTTACTTGAGTTGTCGACAATTTGTCGACAACTGAAATTGACTGCTTCCGACGGTAAAAAATATTTGACCGATGTGGTGGACGATGAAAGTGTAAATTCGGTCATTGCTCTTATTCCAAGCAAGAAAGCGATAATATTCAATAAGTACCTTAAAGGGAATTTAGAAGTAATTGAAAAAATGAAGGGAATCGACTACTCATACTATTACGAGCAGGTTGACGAATAAATCCGAGCATAAATTCTATTATGTGAATTGGTTTGAAATTGACCTATCTTCTGTATTCATGGCGGCAGACGTTTAGCGACAATGAATAATGTGGATAAACTATTGACTTGTGGCTAAATATAGTATATAATTTAGCTACGAGAATCATATTATGATATGGAGGTAATATTTTATGACGATTATTCCTATGCGTGATTTGAAAGATACGGTAGCTATTGAGAGACGTTGCGCTGAAGAGAACGGACCGATATTCGTTACCAAGAATGGTTACGGAAGATTAGTAGTAATGGATATCGAATATTATGAAAAAACTCTCGGTAAAATGTATGAGGCTAAAATGGTTAACGAAGGATTAGCCGACCTTGCAGACGGAAAGACAGTTGAAGGTAGTGCGGTTAAGGCAAAGATGAGCGAAAAATATGGCTTGTAAATACTATTTTACCGAGAAAGCGGAGAGTGACCTTGAAGGCATTCTCTCTTACATAACTAACGATTTGTGTTCCCCTATGGCGGCACGCAATCTGGGTAGAAAGATATTTGAAAGCATAGACAACGTTTGTCTTTTTCCCGATTCAGGTGTTATGGTTCAAAACGAATTTGTAAAAGATGCTGAAGTGCGGAGAGTGCTGATTGATAACTATGTTCTCTATTACAAGCAAAAGGATAATAACGTAACCATTTTGCGCATCATATACGCAAAACGCAACCTTGATGAGATAATAAAGCTAATTAGCAATGAAGGGTAGGTTTATTATAAAATCTATAGATTCCACGAAAATATGATTACGGCTGTAATCTCTCTTAGTAAACCTGTCGGGATAAATGTCGGGAAAAATGTCGGGATAAAATCGGATGTTGAAAATGAAGTTCTTAAGTTAATTAAAAAAATGCCACTATAACTATGCCGCAAATGGCAAAAAAGCTTGACGTGGCAGTTAGAGCGGTAGAACGTTCAATTAAGAAGCTAAAGCGTGATGGCAAATTGAAACGTGTGGGATCTAACAAAACAGGCTATTGGCAAATATTGAAATAGGCTGTTATACAAAAACTTATGGTCAAAAGAATTCGTATCTCACGTTAATTATAGATATTAGATTGCTTAATAAAGATTCCATATATGCAGATGTAAAGAAAGAAACTTCTATTGAAGTGTACATAAAGGGGTTGCACGGCTGAACAAGCTGTGCGACCCCTTTATATAAGCTTCGGCAGATTTATAAAAATTATTAAAATTAGCCGAAAAACCTCTATTGACAAATCTGTTTTTTCGGCTATAATATAAGTTGTATTAAAATTAGCCGAAGTTTTGCCTGACGAAGAGGTGTTTATGAACTATATTAAACGTCATATGGAAAACAGAATAATGGAGTTGTCAAAGTCGTACTCGGCAATTCTATTGACAGGTCCACGTCAAGCAGGAAAAACGACTATGCTCCGTTCTCTTGCTGAAAAGGAAAATAAGGGGAGAGAGTACGTTTCCTTAGACGACCTTACTACAAGAGATATGGCAAAGAACGACCCTGCTCTTTTCTTGCAAATTCATAAACCGCCCGTGTTAATCGACGAGGTTCAGTATGCACCGGAGTTGTTTACTTATATTAAAATGCATATTGACGAACATCACAATCCCGGTGACTTTTGGTTGACAGGTTCTCAGATTTTCCGCCTTATGCAAGGGGTACAGGAATCTTTGGCAGGTAGGGTCGCACTTCTGCATATGTCGCCTATGTCACAGAGAGAAATTATCGGTGCGGATTGCGTTCCTTTTACAACTAATATGGATACGCTGATAAACGAGTGTAAAAAGATTTCTCCTGTTGATACTCCAAAAATTTTTGAGCGTATTTGGCGTGGGTCGATGCCCGGTATCGTTTCGGGGCTTTATTCGGACCGTAATATGTATTATTCGTCTTATTTATCTACTTATGTGCAGCGAGACGTGCGTGATATATCGGGAACGGTTGACGCATTAAAGTTCAATCGCTTTATTACAGCAGTAGCTGCAAGGACTTCGCAATTGCTAAATTATAATGCGCTTGCGGAAGATGCGGAAATAGATATGCCTACTGCAAAGGCTTGGATAAATATTCTTGAAACTCTTGGAATAATCTTCCTTTTGCATCCATATTCAAACAACGTATTGAAACGCACTATTAAGACGCCTAAGGTATATTTTTATGATACAGGACTTGTGTGCTATCTTACTAAATGGTCTTCTCCCGAAGTTGCCGAAAGCGGAGCTATGAGTGGTGCGTTACTTGAAAACTATGCGGTTTCCGAGATTGTGAAGGGTTATCAGAATGCAGGGTTAGAGCCGTATATATACTTCTACCGTGACCGTGACTCTAAAGAAATTGACGTTATTATGGAGGGGGACGGAAAGCTTTGCCCCTTAGAAATTAAGAAGACGGCTACACCCGATAAACGCATTATACGCACTTTTGGTGTGATTGACAAATCGCCGTTGCAACTCGGAACGGGTGCTGTTCTTTGTATGGCAGAACAGTTCGGAGCATTCGATAGAGATAATTTAATTGTGCCTATTTGGGCTATATAAGGGAAAAACTTTAATTTGTAAAAGGAAGTAGCTACTATGGCAAAAAAGGCAGATAAGGAATAATCCTTGTCTGCCTTTAGTCATTTCATTGAACTTCAAATTGACTAATATAAACAGTCTCCTGAAATTATTATTGTTTTAATTGTAACCGTTCGGCATAATTTTGCGATACCATTCGGCAATATTTTTATATTTCATTCGGTATAATTTTATGGGATTGTTCGGCACAATTTAACCCCTCCGAGTGGTCGGAGAGGTGTTTGCTTTGATGGGGTGGTTATGATTTTTATGCTGTTTTTATCTTGTTAATATCTTAGTTAGATATTGACAGTTACCATTTCTTTTCAGTTAATCGAAAGCATTTGATTTTATCTACTTTTCTTGACTAGTACAAAAAAATTTATAAGAAAATTGAAAAGTCAACAAAAATCTGCTAAAAAACTATTGAAAAGTCAATGAAAACTCATCGCAAGACTATTGAAAAGTCAATGAATAATTAGGTTAATTATAATCATGCCTGTATTCAAGGACAGTATTAACCCCTTCGCAGATGAGGCGGAGGGTGTGTTTAAAATAGGTATTAATATTTATCGACTGTCATTTCTTTAAAATCGTTTTTGGTATAAAAGTATTGACAATGAAGGCAGAAGATGTTAAAATAAAAACACAACAAAGGCGAAACCCTAAACGGTTAGCCCCGTGTACAGTTAAAAAGTAACCGCCACCTGTCAGCTAAACTTAGGGCGGTTATTTTTTTATTGTCAAAAAGATTTTATCTTTCGTGACACGGACGGACGCTATGTACCCCTTTTCGAGCAAGCTCAATAGGAATAGAATAAGCTCAATCCTCATAGTTTCACCCCCTTTACGGGGCGAGATTAACCGCCTATGGGAAGCCCTTGTTGCTTGAAGTTATTCTATCAAATAATTAGCAGATAGTCAAACGGTTTTAGCAAAGCCACTATTCTAATTTTTGCCCAGTGACAAACAAACACCCCTCCGAGTGGTCGGAGGGGTGTTTGGTTTGATAATGTGGGGTATGATTAATCGACTGTCATT
>JBJEVA010000013.1:0-32744 GCA_051884115.1 Candidatus Coproplasma sp.
TACAGTCTTATTACGTTCCAATTGTTTCTCTTTAAGATATTGACCTGCATTACGAACCTGTCTTTTACAGAGAAGTTCGCTTCGCCGTCGCATAGTACCGCTAAGATAAAGCTGTGTTTATTCTTAGGGTCGATTACGCCTACGTCTATCTTGAAGTCCGAGACGCCTATATCGCAACGGCATTCATAGCCGTATGCCGACAGCTCGGAAGCTACGTACTTGCCTATACTGCTGTGGTTTATTATTACTTCGTCGCTGGGAGCGGCTATGCTCGTCCTGCCCTTTTCGGCAAACTCTAAGAAAGCTTTAAGCCCTGCTACGCCCTTAGAAGTAGTTCTCGATAAGTCTATCATCGAATAGCGCATTGAGGAGAAAACCACCATCTCCTCCCTCGCCCTCGATACGGCGACGTTAAGCCTACGCCAACCGCCGAGCTGATTTAAAGGACCGAAGTTTAGAGAAAGCCTGCCCATAGCGTCGGGGCCGTAGCACACCGAGAAGAGTATTACGTCCCTCTCGTCGCCCTGAACGTTTTCAAGGTTTTTGACGAACAGCGGTTCTTCACCGCCGTATGCGTATTCGTCCAGACCCTTTGCCGACAGCGCCTTGGATATCATCTTTTCAAGATATACCTGCTGAGGGGTTGAGAAGGTTACTACGCCTATTGAAGAACGGCGTAAAACGGGGTCGGACAGACGGCGCACAACTTCCGCCGTGAGCGCTTCCGCTTCCTCTTTATTGCACTTTGCTCCTCCGCGTTGATATACGCCGTTGGGAACGTATGCAAATTTAACGTGAGAATCGAGTGCGTCGGGTGAAGGGAAGGTGCAGAGCTTGGACGAATAGTATGTGATATTACTGAATGCAATCAAGCTTTCGTGCTTAGAGCGGTAGTGCCAGCTTAGATGCTTTTCGGGTATGCCGAGTGCAAGGCAGTCGTCCAAAACGCTCTCCAAATCTTCGGTTTCGGGGTTCTCCTCCTCGTTGCCCACCGACATAAAGAAAGACGTAGGAGGCATCTGTTTGGGGTCGCCTACTATTACCGCGCTCTTTGCCCTTGCAAGCGAAGGCACAGCCTCGCAAGTGGGCATCTGCGACGCTTCGTCGAAGATTACTATGTCATATACGTCGTCAGGGCTTAAGTACTGCGATACGGTGAAAGGACTCATTAGCATACAGGGTGCAACCGATTTTAACAGTTCGGGCATACCTGCAAACAGAGTACGGATATTTACTCCGCGCATATTGCTCTTAGTCTGTCGTCTGAACGACATAAGCTCGAGAGCTACGGGTCCTTCGGTACCTTCGCCCGGCAAACGTGAAATTAAATCGTAACGTATTTTTGCACGGGTGAGTTTGTAGTACTCCTCCATAATACGCGAGAAGCTACTTGCCGTTTCATCCAACACACCTCCCGAGAAACAGGATAGTGCGGGGTCGGCAGGGATATTCTTCTGCACGAAGTTGCGATATACGTTTTTCCTGAATGCAGAGAGAATTTTTTCGCCTGAAATCTGTCCGCTCTCCAATGCGTCTGTGATAAATTTAAGACCGTTTTCGTTGAGCTTCTTTGCCGTAAGCTTGTACATACACCAGGCAGGGAGCATATCAATATTGTCGGCAAGGGCTGAACAGCGTTTGTTGTAATAGTCGTATATATCCGCGTCTGCAATCGCTTCCTCGTCCGCCTTAACCGTCTTATTGAAGTAATCGCAACTTACCATAAACTGCTTTGACGCCGACAAGAATCCGTCGTACAGGGGTTTAAGATGACCGTCCGACGCACGAACGCACACCGAATTGAAGGAATCAGCATTATAGTCCATAAACACGCTTGCACAGAGGTCGTGGAAGGTGTAGAGAGGTTTTAAAAATTCCGTTCTCTTCTTATCGTTAAGTCCGCCCATTAAGCCAAGGAAGTTCTGCGAAAGGTTGGTAAAGTCGAAAATCTTTTTCCTGTTCTTCTCTATCTCAATCGCCGATTTGATAAGTGAGCAGACTTCGGAATTTTTGATGGGAATACGCGTAACGCGAGCCATTCTTCTTACGATTGAAGTAAGTAATCTTGACGACTCCCAGTCGCCGTCGCACTTAGACAGCTCCGACTCAATCTCCTCTAAATTCTTAGACAGGTCGATTAAATCTTTAAACCTGCCAAGCCACTCCCTAACCCCTGCATCGTAGCGCAGGTTGGCGTTATAGAATACGTAGAACTCCCTTTCGTCACAGGAGAAGAATTTATCCAATTCGCCTGAGGAGAGAATACGCACAATCTCGATTAGTGCGTTTAATTTTTTTGAAGTAAAGGTTGCAATCTTTTGGTTGAAAGTATCCAAAAAGAGTGCCAGATAACTCTTTAAATGCTTTAATTCTGCAATAACGACTTCCGCACTCGTAAGGACGGAACGCTTAACCTTTTCGTCGCAGTAAGTTATGTTTACGTTTGCAAAGGGTGAACGATAGACTCCCCCGCACTCCTTTGCCGCCGCCTGTGCGGTGAGGAGCATATTTTCGTATTCGGACAATTTTTTGCCCGTTAAATTATCGTAAAACGTACTTTCGATATTGACGAGTTCGGGGGCGGAAGCGTTGGCTAAATAATTAACTATACCCTCATAGACGGATACGCCTAACCCCCTCTTTTTATGAAGAGCGTCTAAAGGCTGAGCGAGGGTGTCGCGGTATTCCTTTATGGTTTCGCCGTCGGATATAAACTTAGAATCGTCGTACTCGCTACGGAGCGAAAGGGTATTTTCAATCTTTCTTACAAGCTCCCCTTTATCGACCTTACCGCTGTGAAGTTCAAGGCAGAATTCGCCTATCCCTATCTCGTCAAGACGTTTTTTTACCACCTGCAAAGCGGCTTGCTTTTCGGCGACGAACAGCACCCTTTTACCCTTATCGAGGGCGTTGGCGATTATGTTGGTAATAGTTTGGCTCTTACCCGTCCCCGGGGGACCGTGAAGAACGAAAGTCGTACCCTTTGCCGACTCGGCAATAGCCGAATACTGCGAAGAGTCGCAAGGTAGGGGCGTTAGCACTTCGTCGGGGGCGGAGGTATCCTCGTCCGCGCCTTTAAGCTTATTATCGGCAAACTTATTGGTATTTTCAAGCAGACTTCCGATTAAGGGATTTTGCTTATACAAGGACATATTGTCCCTTACGTCGCGCCACATAGCATAGCCGGCAAAAGTGAACTGTGCTAAATATATATCCTCATAGACAGCCCAACCGTTCATATTAGCCGTCTTAGAGCGGATTACTGCAAGTACTTCCGTGGGGGTGAGCTTCTGCTCCTCCAAGCCCCTTATATCTATTCCAAATTCCTGTTTTAAGAACTCCAAAAGCGTAGTATTTACGCCATATTCCTCACCCAATTCAATATTGACGCCCTGAGTTTTAGAGCTTTTTACGTTGACGGGGAGAAGTGTTATAGGAGCGAACTTGAACTCCTTTTCATCCTTATGCTTCCACTTTAAGAAGCCTGCGGAAAGATAGAGCGTGTTTGCACCCACTTCCTCGGACGACGCCCTACCCTTTCTTATAAGGCTTTGAACCGCCTCGTTCATAACAGAGAGCGAACAGCAAGCGCGTACCGTAGAGGAATTGAGTTCCATATTTACAAGCTCGGTAAGAGTTTTAAAGGTTACGCTTACGCCGAACACAGGTACGGGTGAAGAATTATCCGAAGAGGGCAGAAGGGTCAGGCTGTTTTTATCCGACGTACCTTCTATAAACGATTTTAAATCGGTCACTAAAAGGTGAACGCAATCGCCTTTATACTTGAAATTTAATAGGTTGTTTTTGAGAGATAAATCTAACAGCCTTCTCTCCCAATTTCTATTCTTTGACGACTTTGCCGAGAGAGAGAGTTTATCCGCGTCGATAAGCTTTTCGGGAACAGCCTCGTACGAGTAGCTGTTGTCGCCTAAAATTTCGTATGAAGAACCCCTTGCAACCTTGATGGGCATAGGGTATATTCCGCCTATTCTGCAACGGCGGACGTCTATACAGACGTCAAACTTACCCGACTGTACCGCCGAAACGAGGTGAGAAGCCGCCGTCGTGTAGCTTGCGTTTCTGTGGGCAAACAAGTCCTCGCAATCGACAATCGCAAGGTTATTTACACCCGAGGAGATATAGCGTTCAATTACCGACATATCGTCCTGCAAAGGGGAGTTAAAACAGCTTTCGGTAAGCCATACTCCCACACCTACGCTCGTTTTGCCGAGCAAAATTACAGTGTTGTATTTAGCCGATTCAAGGCAGGAAGCTACAAATACAGCCATTAAAAGAGGGGTCGCTTTACGGGTATTTACAACTTCGGACACGTTGCCGACCTTTACTAAACCGTAGTTATCTCCGCCCTCCTCCTTTTCAATATTGAGGTTGCGCACCGCCGAGAACACCGAGGCAAAGCCGAAGTTTAAAGCGTTTTTATCGTTGCCTGCGTAACCGCTCCACTCCTTGGAATATCCCCAGGTTTTAAGCTGAAGCCCTGCTTCCGCCAAAATCTTTTGACAGTCCGATAGCTTAGGGCGGACAAAGGCGCAAAGCGTTTCCGCATTGCCCGATAAGCCCGACCAACTCTCCATAGATACCGCCAAAACGCTTGCGTCGATTGAGCATACTTCCGTCTTACCTACGGATACCGTTACGTTTACGGGGCAATCGCAGGGGGCGTCTATCTCGGCAAGGAACTTTGGATTGAGAAGGGGCGGTGTTTTTACCTCCACACTGCTCTCTGCCGAGAGTGAATCAATTACTATCCTTGCAGGCATAACGAGCTTATTGCCACCCGTTATGACTATTGTTATATTCTCTATATTTTCGTCGCCGTTATTGATAACTCTGAAAGACGTAAAGAGCGGAATACGGTTGTAATAGGTGGCATATGAAACACAATTTAATAATTCACCGTCCAAATCAATAGCTTCGAGCTGTTGTTTGGCTTTTTTATTTCCTGCCATAATATTGCCTCCCTATAAACAATTTCTCTTTTTATTATAACACGCCGTGACGTTTATTTCAACGGTTTGAACCTATTATTGCCAATTTAAAAGCTTAAAATAATATTTAACGCTAAAGCTTACATGTCGCTATCTTATGAGCGCAAGTCTTTTTAACGCACGCGTATATGCTATATATTTTTCGTTTTCTGTCATATTTCTATCGGCAACGGCTACCGAAGTAAACTCTAAGCCCTTGCTTTCATATACGGTTAATAGATTGATTTTACTTGTCGATATTTTTCCGCTTTCACGCACAATATTGTACGCCTTTTTAGCGTATATGGGCAAGTCCTGTTCCGAACATATAACGGCTTTTAGACCACCGCTTGCAGAGAGGAAGGCATTGACCCCCCTTGCGCTTATCTCTGTTACGTCCTCACCGCCAAGCCCGATTGCCTGCATATCGGCGTTTAACTTTTGGCACACATACGACACAATCTGGTTGGTGTTGCGGTAGTTTAGCCTTAGAGTATATAGAGGATAGGACAGCTCTGCCCAGTCGTTTAAACCGCGATAGCCAGTAATATTTTGCTTTAAATCGCCGAATATGTTGAACTTTGCCGAGGCATTGACAGTACGCAAAAGTTCGTATTCGCAAAAGGATATATCCTGCGCTTCATCTACAAAAACAAAGGCATATGCGGGGGTCAATTGATACCCAAGCTCTAAAAGAAGCCTGCAAAGAGCGTAGGCGTCGCTTATAATAAGCTTATTTAAAGGCACCCCGAATTTCTTCTTTGCTTCGGTTACGGTCTTTTTGAAGAAGTAACGGGCAAGCTCTACCTTGTCCTGACATTTACCTATCCTTACGAGGTCGTTTTCACCCCTTACTACCCCTGCAAAGTCACGAATCACATCGAAGAGAGAGGAAATCTCTGCCACCGCTTCGATAGTCTTTTGCGCCTCCTTCATAGTCTCTTCTCGCTTTGCTATTCTGTCGGGATAGGTATAGACCATAGTATCGCCTATGCGCTGTTTATAGCGTTTTAAATCTTCTATCTCCTTGGATATAACTTTGCAAAGCGACTGCAAATCGGCAATAGCCCCCTCGCATATGCGCGCCGAATTTACCTGAATAAAGCGCATTGCCTTGTAAAAGGACATCAGCTGTTTATAGAAATAGAAGTAGCCGTCCATACGGGAGTCGGTTTGATTGATTGAAAGGAACTCTTTAACTTCGTTAACGCAATTAAATAGCTCCCTCATACGCTTGGTGTAGGCAATACCGCCGTCTGCCTTTTCCTTGATTTCTCCTAAAACGCACCTGCGTACCCTAAGCCCTGCATTTTTAATCTTGTCGTATGCGGTAAGCTGTTTTTTAACCGCCTTTAAAATTGCGCCAACAAACTCGTCGTCTTCGTCCGAGGGAAGCATACCCCTTACGCCCGAATAGATTTTTTTGAGTTTCTTTTTAATATCGCTTACAAAACTTTGCGAATAGACGTATTTAAGGTAATCGCTTGAAACGGAAGAATTATAGTCTATCCTGTCTTTTAACTCTATCCCCACTCCCTTTAAAAGGCGGTGATAATAGCTTTCGAGCGTTACCGTCTTAACCCTCTCTAACTCGAGAATTTGAGCAAGTTCGTCTATGAACGCATTGAAGGAATCGGAAGGCGTGATGACAAGCACGGAGGAGGGTTTTAAATTCTCGTCGTTATACATCAAGTAGGAGAGCCTGTGCAGAAGTATCATTGTCTTTCCGCTTCCCGCAACGCCCTGCACTATAAACTCGGCGTCCTCGGGGGCGGTGATGATTTCGTACTGCTTTTCCTGAATGGTTTCGATTATGTCGCAGATTTCCTGCTTATCCTTTCGTGACGCCAAGATTTCCTTTAAAAACGGGTCGAAGATTACCGACGCGTCACGACCGCCTATCTCTTCCTTTGTGAGGTTGTCGCCCACGTTTAAATACTCGTTTTTGAAGTCTGTAACCTTGCCCGAAGCCGTCCTTATAGCCCTGCGCAAAACGAGCTTATAGTTGAACTCGTTTATGGAAAAATTGAGCGTACTTTTTTGATAATACCTTCTTGCAAGGGGAGCGCGCCAATCGACTATTTCCAACCCCTCGTCTCCGCGTTTGCCGATATAGTAGGAGTTGTAACCGTCCTTATCGTCGGTTAAATCCATTCTGGCAAAATAGGGTTCGTCGAAAAAGCATTTATAGGACTGCCTCTTTGCCTTTGCCGACGCAATCTCTGCGTTGAGTTCTAATACCCTTCTGTACTTTTCCGCATCGTAGTCCGAGGAGTGGGTTAAAATAAACTTCTCGCTTTCTGCGTCCTTTATTTTACGGTTGAGCTTTGCAAGATAGAGCGCTTTAAGCATTGCAAGAACGGCGGAAATATGCTCGTCTTCGTATGCCCTTTGCTTTTCTTCGTCAAGCAAATCGAGATAAAAATTCTTATCTGCATCCTTATGCGGATTTATTAAATTTTTTAACTTTTCAAAATCGGTCATAAAAAATATCCTGATACTTGATTATATCAGGATATCATATAAAAAGCAAGGGAATTTATGTATTGTTGAAGTATTTAGATTTACCCTAAGCTTTGGCTTTTTTAGTTTAAAATATTTTAAATCTGTTTTGAAATGAAATGTACGACTTTATTTTTAGGTTGGAGAATATGGGGTATGAGTTCGGTTGGATATATCTTTACGCCTTTTTGTAATTCTTGTAACGGAACCCAACAGAAGTCTAAGTCAATTCTCTCGTTATCCAAGTCGTCGTAACCGTGGAACTCACCGTCCATAGGGATATTTTCTTCGGTTAGGCGGACTGTATAATACAGGCTGATTTGGTGGCAAGGTTTTTTACCCCAAGGGAAGAATATTTCGCCTACCGCAAACAAATTTTCCACCTCTACCTTTGTATGAAGCTCCTCTTCAAACTCACGTTTAAGCGTTTCTATACTCGTTTCCATAGACGAAACGTGTCCGCCGATTATGGAATAATCTTGGTTTTTGGGGCGTTGCAACAAAATTTTTCCGTTGGCAACGAGTATTCCTCCCACCCTGTACGAAAAGATAAAATCGTCGTTTTTAAATTTAATATCCATTAGCTTACTCCTATATCCTTGTCAAGTATAGACGGTCGGTTTAGCCATACAAAAAAGCCGAAAACCTGAAAATCAAGCTTTCGGCATTTTATTAAAAATTATTCCCATTCAATTGTTGCAGGGGGTTTGGAAGTTATGTCGTAAACTATCCTGTTGACGTGCTTAACTTCGTTGACAATCCTTGTAGAAATGGTTTCTAATACGTCGTAAGGTATTCTTGCCCAATCTGCCGTCATTGCGTCGAGAGAGGTTACGGCACGAATCGCAACCACGTTTTCATACGTTCTGAAATCGCCCTGAACGCCTACCGTCTTTGAGTTAGTTATTACCGTGAAGTACTGCCAAATCTCGGTATCTAAGCCTGCTTTTGCAATCTCGTCACGGAGAATATAGTCGCTATCTCTAAGGGTTTCAAGCTTTTCTTTTGTGACCTCGCCCATAATTCTTATAGCAAGACCGGGACCGGGGAAGGGCTGACGCATAACTACGTTTTTAGGAAGTCCTAACTCGAAGCCAACCTTTCTTACTTCGTCCTTAAATAAGTCCCTCAAAGGCTCTACAATTTCCTTGAAGTCAACCACGGAGGGAAGTCCGCCTACGTTGTGGTGGCTTTTTATTACGGCTGATTTGCCCTTACCGCTTTCTATTACGTCGGGGTATATGGTGCCTTGAACAAGGAAATCGACCTTGCCTATCGCTTTTGACTGCTTTTCAAACGAACGGATAAACTGTTCGCCTATTATCTTTCTCTTGGTTTCGGGGTCGGATACGCCGACAAGCTTTTCTAAGAAAATCTCGCCGTCGTCTGCCTTGATTAAATTCATGCCGAGTCCGTCTTTAAATACGGACATAACCTCGTCGGCTTCGTACTTTCTAAGTAGTCCGTGGTCAACGAATACGCAGGTGAGCTGGTCGCCTACAGCCTTGTGAACGAGCGTTGCGGCAACAGCCGAATCAACACCGCCTGACATTGCACAGAGTACCTTTTTATCACCGATTTTTTCCTTTAATTCGGCAATCTTATTTGCGACGAAGTTGGACATAGTCCAATCGCCTTGCGCTCCGCACACTTCGTAGAGGAAGTTTTTAAGTATTTGCGTACCCATAAAGGTGTGGTTTACTTCGGGGTGGAACTGTACGCCGTAAAGCTTTCTCTCCTCGTCGCCGAATGCCGAATAGGGGCAATTTTCGGACTGAGCAAGCATCTTAAAGCCGTTGGGGAGTACGGTTATTCTATCCGTATGGCTCATCCAGCAGACAGCCTTTTGAGGCATTTCCTTGGTTAAAGCCGAGGCAACGTATTCAACTTCTGCCTTGCCGTATTCGGAGGTTGAAGCCCTTTCTACCGTTCCGCCGAGCGTATGCGCCATAAGCTGACAGCCGTAGCAGATTCCGAGAACGGGAATACCGAGTTCAAACACGCCCTTATCTATTCTGGGACTGCCCTCTTCATATACGCTGTTGGGACCGCCCGTGAAGATTATGCCTATGGGGTTATATGCCTTGATTTTTTCAAGGGACATATCGCAGGGCAAAAGGTCGCAGAATACGTTTAATTCACGCACTCTGCGTGCGATTAACTGGTTGTACTGACCGCCGAAATCAAGTATTAAAACTTTCTGATGGTTCATATTCTTTTCCTTTTGGAAGTTTTATTTTTTTGTATAATTAACTTTCGTTCCGTCGAATAAAGACGGAACGAAAACTTAAAAGCGTTTAGTTCTTGGGTGAATAGTTAGGTGCTTCTTTTGTTATAGAGATGTCGTGGGGGTGAGATTCTGCCAAGGACGCAGACGTCATCTTAACGAATCTGCCGTTCTTCCTAAGCTCGTCAATGGTGCCGTTACCCGTATAGCCCATACCTGCGCGAAGACCGCCCATAAGCTGGAAGATTATATCTGCAAGAGCGCCCCTGTAAGGAACCCTGCCTTCTACGCCTTCGGGTACGAACTTCTTTGCCTCCGCCTGGAAGTACCTATCCTTACCGCCCCTTGCCATTGCGGGAAGCGAACCCATACCGCGGTATGACTTGAAGCTTCTGCCCTGGTAAATTTCAAGCTCGCCGGGAGCTTCGGTTGTGCCTGCAAAGAGTGAACCGAGCATAACTGCGCTACCGCCTGCGGCGATTGCTTTGACGATATCGCCCGAGTACTTGATACCGCCGTCTGCTATGATGCGCTTACCGAGCTTATCCGCTTCCTCTGCACAATCCATAACCGCGGTGAGCTGGGGCATACCGATACCCGCAACGATACGCGTTGTACAGATAGAGCCGGGACCGATGCCGACTTTAACTACGTCTGCGCCTGCCGACATTAAGTCGTGGGTGGCTTCTGCCGTAACTACGTTACCTGCGATTAGAGGAAGGTCGGGGAATGCCTTTTTAGCCTTTTCAACGTGATTGATAATATTTTTGGAATGTCCGTGAGCCGAGTCGAGAACGACGATATCGACGTGGTTTTCAACGAGCGCCTGAATTCTGTCGAGCATATCTACCGTTGCGCCGATTGCCGCGCCGACTAACAGCCTGCCCTTTTTGTCGGTTGCACGGTTGGGATACTGAATGGACTTTTCGATATCCTTGATGGTGATTAAACCCTTTAAATAGCCGTCTTTATCAACTATGGGGAGTTTTTCGATACGGTGTTTACCTAAGATTTTCTGTGCCTCTTCAAGCGAAGTGCCTTCGGGTGCCGTAACGAGATTTTCCTTTGTCATTATACAGGAGATAGGCTGGTCAAAATCGGTTTCAAAGCGTAAATCACGGTTGGTGAGTATGCCTACGAGCTTACCTTCCTTTGTGATGGGAACGCCTGAAATACGGTATTTTTCCATCAAAGCACGAGCCGAGGAGACAGGCTCTTCAGGGGTTAAGAAGAAGGGGTCGGTAATTACGCCGTGTTCACTTCTTTTAACCTTATCTACCTGCAATGCCTGTTCTTCAATGGACATATTCTTGTGGATAATGCCGAGTCCGCCTTCCCTTGCGATTGCTATTGCAAGGCGGTTTTCGGTTACCGTATCCATTGCCGCACTCAATAAAGGTATGTTCAAATTGATGCCTTCGCAAAGCGTAGTACGCAAATCTGCAGTTGCAGGTACTACTTCCGATGCGGAAGGAATTAACAAAACGTCGTCGTAAGTTAGAGCTTCTTTAACGATTTTACTCATTGTATTTCTCCTGTTTATATATTATCTCTTTAATGTTAACAAATTATTTACAGCAAGGTTTCCCCTGCAATTTAGCAATTTTACGCCTTTTCGCCTTCGAGTTTCGTACTTCTGAGCTTTTGAATTACGTAATTGTAATCTGCTTGCTGTTCTTCGCCGACGGGGGTTATGTTTTCAAGCCTTAGCAAAAGCTTTTCCGCCCCCATAGCGTCGTGCGTATTATATATTTTGGACGAAAGCACGATTATTAAATTACCCTTTTCAAAACTATCCGTGCCGTTATCTTCACAGGCGATATCTATGGCTTTGTCCGTCTGACCCATATTGAAATAGGACACCATAAGGCAACTGTTTACCTTATGGTTATAGTCGTAACGCCCATTGAAAAGCCTGTTATAATAGTTACAAACTTCGGGATATTTGACGTCGTTTATAAGTTTTTCACCGTAGGATATTACGTTTTCGTCGTCTTCTGCGAGTACGCTGTCGTCAAAGCAACGCGCTAAATCGTAACAGTTTTTGGTGTAAAAATAGCGCAAATTTGCATATTTTACCGCCATATCGTAATTGCCCACGCTCTCCATTGCCGTAGCCATATGCTGGGGAAAGGAGAAGTTGAATATAGCAAAGAAACCAATTATTATTCCCAACAAGATAAGGACGGTCTTAACCGCCGTTTTAACAACAAGTTTCTGCACTGATTTTCAACCTTAATTACCAAGCCTATATTTAACACATTTTAGCACATAGGCATTAAAAAAGCAACTGTTTAAAAGATATATTCATATTATAACTTTTACGAAAATAAATTTTAATATGAAAAAAATTTTAATTACTCTTTTAACCATTTTAACAATCAGCCCTGCTTTTGCGGGTTGCTCAAAAAGCATTGACTATTTTACCTACGTTTCCGAAAACAGAAAGTGTGTTTATTTATACAAAGACGATATTTACGAAATTAAAATCTACTGCTCTGACAGGGAAACGCCCTACGTGTTGGACGGGGTTAAGGGCAATATGACGACCGTTACGGAAATATATTATTCTTGCAAATCCTCCCCCTCGGAGGTTGTGTGCGAGTTGGACGGACACGGCGGTGAGATGAGTTATCTTGCCGTTGACAACTGCTTTTATTTAAGCTTTTCGGGCGAAACTTTGCAAAGCCAAAGCCTTTTAGTTAAGCTTACAATTGACGGCAAAGAGAGCGAAACGGAAGTTTTTAACGTTTGCCAAAGCGGTACCATTACTCCGCAGACGGCAGTTAAGTGCGTCTATGAGTATGACACGGAAACTTTTAGTAGCCTTACAAACAAAAACTCTTTTCAAGGTGAAATAAGCGTAAGGCTGATTTACGACGAGGGGTGTTATTATTACGTAGGCGTATGCGATAGACAAAAGAATATCAACGCCTATTTGGTTGACGGCATAAACGGGCGGATTATTGCCGAAAGACAGAGCAGTGCAGAGTAATTTTGAGGTTAGAAATTGAATTTTTATGTGTATGCGTCTGCCTTTTCTCCTTTATTCAGACGTTTATAAATATTATAAATAACCGTGAGTTTTTGAATTGTTGATAACTTGAATAGTCATTTTAGCCTTTTTGCTAATTTTTTGTAAATTTTTTTAAGAAAAATGCAGATTTTTTTACAAACTGTTGATAACTTTGAAGAACTCTTGTTTTTTTATTCCCTAAACAAAGGTTTTTGTTGATAACTTTTTGTGCATAAACTGCGTTAAAAACGCTTTTATTCACGGTTTTTTACAAGTTATCAACAATGAAAAACGTAAAAAAATACCCCCTCGGACGATAAAACGTTCGGGGGAGGTAGATGTTTTATGATTTAAATATTAACTTCTTCCTGAATACCCTGCTGTTGATACAATTTTAAAAATATCATAATTGTCATTGAGTAATTCGTCAATAATACTGCCAAACATATACGCATCTGCTCTATTCGTCTTTTCTTGTACAGATAACAAATACATTAAAACAAATAGAAAATCTGTAGAGTATTCCCCATATTTGTCTAATGTTTTAAATTTAGCGATTTCAATTTTGCTTAATGCGTTTTCAATCAATGATTTTAATGTAGTGTAATCATTGTTTGATAACGGGATACAAGTGTTCCAAATTTTTTTAATTTCACGAAGAAATTTTATTGTAAGCCTTTTTTGCCATTGCATTTTTATTAAAACATCAACTACCCAATGTATATGCTTTGGAGTACGCATACGCAAGTTATCTTTCTTATATTTTATAAATATATCAAATTCAGAAATTGTTCCTTGAAATACATACAGTATATATTCTCCAAAATCAAATTCGATTATTGCTTTCCTTTTTTCATTGTTAATAGTAATACTCTTATTTCCTTGCTTAACTTCCATTTGCTTCTCTCCTTCAATTGCAAATAAGCAATTCTTTAATTTTTCCGCGACCGTCTGACTTACTGTTTATCATACGGTTTGCCTCAACCTTTTTTATCTTATACGAACTATAAAGCTCCTCAAAAAACGTATCTTCTTCATTTACGTTTTTAGGGTCAGAGTTGCTTAAAACTATTTTTGCTCCCGTTTCATTTATTTCGTTAATGAACTTCGCAAGCCTTATCTGCTCATTATCGTCAAACGCATTAGAATTGTATGAAGTAAAGGCTGAAGTTTGAGAAATGGGCCTGTAAGGCGGATCGATATAAACGAAGCTTTGATTATCAATAACGCTTTTTGAAAGGCTGTAATCACCGCAAACTATCTCAACGTTTTGCAAAGCTTTTGATACGTTTCTTAAATTGTCCTCGTCACAAATACAGGGGTTTTTATATGAACCAATAGGTACGTTAAACTTCCCTTTCTTGTTAACTCGATACAAACCGTTAAAACAGGTTTTATTTAAAAAGATGAACAGTCCAGCTTTTTCTACTGAATTACTTGAGTTTAATTCAATGTTATTGAACCTATCCCGTGAATAGTAGTAAAAATCTTTACGCCCGTTTTCGTCCATAGGTAAATAGACACATTGCAACTCCTTAAGTCTTGCTACAAGAGCATCAATATTATTTTTAATCGCCTTGTAGGAATTGATAAGTTCGGCGTTAATATCACTTATATAGATTTTTTCGAAATCGTATTTTGACAAGATATTAAAAAGCAATGCCCCGCCTCCAACCATAGGCTCGACGTATTTTGTTAAAACTTTTTCACCGTCGGTTGGTATCATTTTTTCAAGCTCGCCTAACAGTTGACTTTTACCGCCAACCCATTTTACAAACGGCTTTAATTGAACAACGTTTGGCTTTTCGTATCGAATCGTACGTTTATCAACGGGCTTTTGCGCATTAGCGGGAATTATCCACATATTGCCGACCATCATTGCGCCGTTAATGCGCTTTTCGGAACATAGAATTGCTACTCGCCTTTGAGAGATATTCCACTTTTCTGCTACTTCTTTTGCCGAAATATAACTTTTCATTATCACACCTAAAATTTTGTAATTCTATTATATTCTAAAACGCGAATAATAGCAAGACTTTTCTTTATATTTTATTATCAATGAGCAACCGTACAACTCAAAAAAAACAGCCTAACCGAATAATGTTCGATTTAGACTGTTTACGGCAAGATGTCATTCTTTGAAGAAGTCGCAGATGATGGTATTTTGGACGAAGAGATATTCGTCTTTTATGCGAAGATAGCCGTTTGACTCCTCTAAAAACTCTTTGTTCTTTTTGAGGGGTTCGGCGTAAAGAGCGTTAAATTCGCAGTTAAACTCTTTGTTGAACTCCTCTAAATTTAACCCCTTTGAAGTACGGAGTGCGAGCATTATGCTCTCCTCCATTGCCCCCTCCTTATCGACTTCCTGCTTATCTATTACGGGGAAGTGGTTGGTGATTATGCACTTATAGTACTCGTCCATATCGAAGGTATTGGTGAAACGCACGTTGTTTATATGAGAGGAAGCCGAAATGCCGAAGCCTATGTATTCGCCCCTGCGCCAATAGTTTAAGTTGTGTTTGCTCTCCTTACCCTTCTTGCAGAAGTTAGAAACTTCGTAACGCTCGTAGCCGAGTTCTTTAAGTTTAGTAACCCCGAAGTTATACATCTCGGCAACCTCGTCGCTGTCGGGGAGTTCGCCGTTCAGATAATCGGTATAAATGGGCGTGCCGTCTTCGGGGGTTAAGGCGTACATACTTATATGGCTTGCACCGAAAGAGGTTGCGACCTGAATAGACTTATCGATATCTTCAAGAGTTTGTCCCTTTAAACCGAGCATAATATCTACGCTGAAGTTTTCACCCTTTAAAAGCTTTGCACAGGTGACGAACTGATTTAACGTATGGCACCTGCCCAACTCCTCTAACTGGCTGTCGATTGCCGTCTGTAAGCCGACTGAGAAGCGGTTTATACCGCATTTTTTGTACAGCTCTATCTTTTCCTTACTGACCGTGCCGGGGTTCATCTCTATGGTGATTTCGGCATTTTTTGCAAGTTTAAAATACTTCTTTGAAGCAGTAACGAGCATTGCGATATAGCTTTCGTCGATTACCGAAGGAGTGCCTCCGCCTATGTAGAGCGTATCGAAAACGTAATCTTTAAGCTCTTCGCTACGCATTGCCATTTCGTGATAGACACAGGTCATATAGCTTTCCGCAAAGCCTATTTTATCGGGGAACGACGCGAAGTCGCAATAGCGACATTTTTGCCTACAAAAGGGAATATGAACGTAAATTCCTGCCATTTAACACCTGAATTTTTTTAAATCTACTTTATAGTCCTTGGAAACTTCTACCCCCTCGCTTTCGAGCAGAGCTTTTTGCGCTAAGATACCGCCGAATGCGAAACCTTTGCTTAAACTCCCGTCTGCAAACACCACTCTGTGGCAAGGGATTTCAATCGGCTTAGGGTTGTTATGCAACGCCCAGCCGACCTGACGGGCGCACCTCGGCGCACCGATTAGCCTTGCAATTTCTCCGTAGGTTATTACCTTACCCTTGGGAACAGCCTCAACGATATTATATACTTTTTCCGAAAAACCGTTCATAAGCTTTTATACCGTTATTGAACATTAGTCCTTATTTGTCTTTAAAATCTGCATAAAGACTTCTGAGGGAACTTCTACGCTACCTATGGTACGCATACGTTTTTTACCCTCTTTCTGCTTTTCCAAGAGCTTCTTTTTACGGGTAATGTCACCGCCGTAGCACTTTGCAAGCACGTCCTTTCTCATTGCCTTAACCGTTTCCCTTGCAATGATTTTCCCGCCTATTGCCGCCTGAACGGGTATTTCAAAGAGCTGACGGGGGATTGCCTCTTTAAGGTTTTCGCACAACATTCTGCCCCTTGCGTATGCACTGTCCTCGTGGACGATTATCGACAGGGCGTCGCACACTTCGCCGTTTAAGAGTATATCGAGCTTGACGAGTTTAGATTGTTCAAAGCCGATAAGCTCGTAGTCGAAGCTTGCGTATCCCCTTGTACGCGATTTAATCTGGTCGAAGAAGTCGAAGATAATTTCGTTGAGCGGAAGCTTATATTCAAGCTTAACCCTGCTTGCGTCGAGGTAGGTCATCTGCTCGAATACGCCCCTTTTGTCCCTGCACAAATCCATTATCTGTCCTAAATAATCGGGGGGAGAATATATATCGGTATGGACGATAGGCTCTTCCATATAATCGATTTCCGAAGTCGGGGGAAGGTGAGAAGGGTTATCGACGAATATTTCGCTTCCGTCCGTCTTTATTACCCTGTAACTAACCGAGGGTGCGGTGGTGATTATGTCTAAGTTAAACTCACGTTCTAACCTTTCCTGCATAATTTCCATATGCAACAGCCCCAAGAAACCGCAACGGAAACCGAAGCCCAATGCCTGAGACGTATCCGCTTCAAACACGAGTGAGGCGTCGTTGAGCTGTAACTTCATTAACGCGTCCTTTAAGTCGTTGAACTTACTGCCGTCCAAGGGATATATTCCGCAGAACACCACGGGCTGAACTTTTTTATATCCGGGCAAAGGTTCTTCGGCAGGGTTTTCGGCATTGATTACCGTATCGCCTACCGCAACGTCCATAATAGATTTTATTGACGCGGATATATAACCTACTTCGCCTGCGCTCAGTTCGCTCTTAGGTACGAGCGCAGGAGCGAAAACACCCACTTCGGTGACTTCATAGACCTTATCACAGCGGAAGGTTGTTATCTTATCCCCTATCTTAACCTTACCGTCCTTTATCCTTACAAAGAGCATAACGCCCTTATAATTATCGTAATAGCTGTCGAATATAAGCGCCTTTAAGGGTGCGTCCTCGTCGCCGTCTGGGGAGGGGAAATATTTTATAACCGCCTCCAACACGTCCTTTATATTGGTGCCTTCCTTGGCGGAGACTAAAGGCGCATAGG
Source organism: Candidatus Coproplasma sp. (assembly GCA_051884115.1). GTDB lineage: Bacteria > Bacillota > Clostridia > Christensenellales > Borkfalkiaceae > Coproplasma. Next base: position 17,636 of record JBJEVA010000013.1, read on the forward strand.
AAGCGTCTAACCCGATTACGTCCTCTATCTCCTTTTTAGCCTCGTCGGGGCGTGCGGAGGGCAAATCAATTTTATTTATTACGGGTAAAATTTCGAGGTTGTTCTCCAAGGCGAGATAGACGTTAGCGAGCGTCTGCGCCTCTATGCCCTGAGATGCGTCAACAATCAAAATCGCGCCCTCGCATGCGGCAAGCGAACGCGAAACTTCGTAAGTGAAGTCAACGTGTCCCGGAGTATCAATCAGGTTAAATATATATTCGTTGCCGTCGTCTGCATCGTAGAACATTCTTACGGGTGTAAGCTTTATGGTTATACCCCTCTCCCTCTCTATATCCATAGAGTCGAGAAGCTGGTCCTCCATATCCCTTTTGGATACCTGACCCGTAAGCTCCATAAGTCTGTCGGCTAAGGTCGATTTACCGTGGTCGATATGAGCCACAATGCAGAAATTGCGAATAAGTGCGTTAGGTTTTTTCATAGCAGTATAATTATAAAATAATTCCTTGCGATTGTAAATTAAAAACGGCGTTCTTTTTTTAACGCCGTTCTCTCTTTTAAATTTTATTTAAAGCTTTGATATATTTTCCGTTTGCATTTAAGCCGTCTCTATATCCTGCGACGCCTTAATAATATAGCTGATAAACGCGTCCTTAGGGATAGGACGGGAGAAATAATAGCCCTGTATGTAATCGCAACCAAGCTCTTCCAAGGCTTTAAGCATTTGCTCCGTTTCAACACCCTCGGCTACAATCTTCATACCCAACGAGTGGAGCATGGGCATATAGTGTTTTAAGATAGGTTGGTACTTATCCGTACTCATATACGCCCAGACAATCGACTTATCGAGCTTAACTATATCGAAGGGGAATTTGGTTAAGTATTCAACCGAAGAGAAGCCCGTACCGAAGTCGTCGAGAGAGATTGTGTAACCGCTGTCACGCAGTTCGCACAGCCTGCTTTGAAGCATTGCATAGGACTTTGCAGACGCTGTTTCCGTAATCTCTAAATTTACCATTTTACGGGGTATGCCGTACTCTCTAAGCACGGAGTCTATGTCGTCTATTACCTCTGCACGCATAAACTGAATGACGGATAGGTTGACGTCTATTACGTCTATTCCGTACTGCTGAGGCTTGTCGTCCCTGATAAAACGGCACACCTCTTCCATAACGAAGCGTTCGACGTCAACGATTTTACCCGTTTCTTCGGCAATCGGAATAAACTCGTCGGGACCGATAAAGCCTATCTCGGGGTCCTTTAATCTTAAAAGCGCTTCACAGGAGTTTATACGTTTTTCCTTTACTGAATATATTGGCTGATAATATACCTCAAAGGTACGGTTTTTAAGGGCATAATCGATTGCGTATTCCACCCTTTCGCGACGGCGAGAGAACTCTACCGCCTCCTTATCGGCCATATTGACAGAATCGGCTGACTTTGCGCCTGTACGGTAGTACTTTAAAATCTCTTCAACGTCGGAAACGCTGTCCGTTACCGACGGCATAGCAATAACGCAAGCCGTAGCTGACAATCTTATCTGTGTTGACTCCACAGAAACAGGGGCGTCGAATGCCTTTACAAATTCTTTTTGGAAACTTTTATACTCGTTTTCAGTACTGAAATTGACGGCAAAGCGCGCTCCGCCTAAACGGTGCAAAAATCTGTTTTCAGGCAAAATCGCCCTAACTCTTTCCGCCATTTCCTTTAAAACTTTGTTACCGCCGTTGATACCGAAACTCGTATTTATGACAGCCATATTGTTTATTTCGTATGCAAATACGAAGAACGGTTTGCCTGAGCTTAACCTTTCATTGGTGCGGTATTCGTACGAACGCATATTGAACATACCCGTTATGTGGTCAACCTCTTCTTCGGGGTGTTGGAGCGTAACGTATATAAGCATTACGGCTACCGACAATGCGAAAGGACATACCTGAGCCTGCGTATAGAACCACTGTATAAGGCAGGCTACGATATTTAAAACCATAAACACATAGACGTTAGCAGACTGTGTAAACTTTAAGCTATGCCTTTTGATTATCGCAACTATAAGCGTGCAGACGGTTGTTGCAATCTGTCCGCCATAGACCATAGCTTCATAGACTATTTTATTTATGTTTGCAGGTGTGTAGAAGGTTATTGCAGAAATAATCCAACCTGCACACATTATTAGAGATAATATAAGGAAACTAAGCTTAAACAAACCGGGGAGCTTTGCATTGCTACCGTAAATCATACTTACGGTGTAGGCAAAGAAGACCAAACCTGCGGTATTGAACGATATATAGAATAACAGTTGGAAGAGCTTTACTAAGACGATAGGCATAGGGACAACGCTGACTAATATAGCAAGCGTATTGAAAACTGCCGTAATCAAAGATATGAACGTCAATGCATAGTAAAGCTTAGAGGTGCGGTTCTTTATTTTTTTGTTAATAGTATAGTTGGCTATAACCAAAATATTTATAACAATAGCGCAGAAGTCCGCACTGCAATAGACGAGGTTTTGAAGTTTTACATTATAAGTTGCCAATAATTCAGCACTCATATGCCTACCCCCTGTCGTACAATAAAATCCTACGACAGTTTAATTATAACACCATGATTTTTATATTTCAATACCTAAACGTAAAATTTTTTACTATAATACGTAAAGATTATTAAAAACTTATTCTTCGGTTATAAGCCTTTCGCTAAGGTACGGCTCCGACAAAATAGTACAACCACCTATAACCGACGCCAACGCAGGCTCTTCGCAGACGTTTACCGGTAGCTCCAACTTTTTAGAAACGTAGTCCGCAAAGCCGTCCATTTTGGTAAGTCCGCCCGAAAGATATACACCGCTTTCGGCAACCCCGCAGGAAACTTCGCCCGGCAAATCGGACAGAACCGCCCTTACGTATTCGCAAATCTTATCGACGTACAGTTTTATTACTTTGTCCAAGTCATACGACTCCACAGCAGACTGCGTCGGCTTGCCCGTCGCGATATCTCTTCCGCCTACAACGAGCGTTCTGTTGTCATCCTCCAATAGACTCCCTACGGTGTTTTTTATCTTTTCAGCCGTAGCAGAGCCTATGCGGACGGAGAAATTTTCGGCTAACAGTTCGGTGACGTGGACGTCAACGTTGCCACCGCCTAAATTTACGGTTATTCCCGAAATGATGCCGTCGAGGGAGAATACGGCTATCTCAGTCTTACCGTAGCCGACGTCAACACTGAATACGGGCGTGGTTTTGGAAAGAGTTACGTTATGCCCGAGCACCGTAGCGTACGGCGTACGAGTAAAATAAACCCTGCCTATTCCGCAATCGTCGGCAAGGCTGATATATTTTGAACGTAGCTTTCTATCCGCACTGCAAGGTACTATGAATAATACCTCCGTCTGCCGTATCTTACGCCCCGTAATCTCTATCTTTTCAAGGTAGTATTTTAGAAGTTCGCACATAAGGTCGGGGCGGACTATGTCGCCCTCGCACACGGGATTTACTATCTTTGTGTTAAGTGCGGCTTTACCCGAAAGCGCCCTTGCAGTATCGCCGAACGCCTTAATTTTAACCTTTCCGCCCTCTTCCTCTACGGCAATGCAGGTAGCCTCCGATAGCACCACTCCGCATCCGAGCATATATATCTTTGTGTTCCAAGAACCGAGGTCTATTACTATCCTGTTCATACTCTTCCTATCTAAGTTTTTTGTTATTATTGCTTTAAAGCTTATTCGCCATGCTTAACCTTATTTATAAGCTCTTTTACAAGACTTACGGGTAAGCCCACTACGTTGGTATAACTGCCGTAATGAGAACGCACCACTCCCTCGTCCTGAATACCGTAGCTCCCCGCCTTATCCATAGGCGAACGGGTGGCGATATATTTTTCAATAAATTCGTCTGAAAGAACGTTAAAACGCACTTCCGTAACTTCCGACGCCACTATTTTTTTATAGGGCGAGCGCACGCACACGCCCGTTACCACAAGATGCGTCTTATTAGAAAGCATTTTTAAAGTTTTACGCGCATCGTCCTCGTCGATAGGCTTACCCAAAATTTTATCTTCATAAGCGACTACCGTATCGCAACCAACTACAATACTGTCAGGATATCGGGAGAAAACCTCGTCGCACTTTTGCTCGGCAAGGACTTCGGCATATTTTTCAGGCGGAAGGGCTTTATCGGCATTCTCTTCCCCGATTGACGGAACGATTTCAAATTGAGAGCATATCCTTGAAAACAGCTCTTTGCGACGCGGAGAGGCACTTGCTAAAATAATTTTCATAATTTTTAAGTAAAAACTAAATTTTGTTTTAAACTTTACGTTAGTTTAAAATGCAACAAATGCCACGTATTGCACCGTAAATTCAACGACAATAAGTGGCATTCGGTTTATCGATTAAAATTATCCGTTTAACGCTATCTTTTTTTATTTAGCCTTGACGTTTTACGGAGCCGTATTATGAGGCGAATTACAGTATTTCCAGATTCTTACGGAAAGACTTTTTAAACTCGCTCGAAGCAGCCAAAGCATCGCGGATTTCGAGAGTTGCGTCGCCCTCTATCTCAGTCTTCATAATGACGGAATCGCCTAAGATATCGCAATTTATTCCCTTTACTACGCCTGCCATACTCCTATCTAAGCTTTCGGCAATTCTAAGCATTACGCCGAGACGTTTAACTATCTCTATATCGTCCTCCTGCAAGACGTCGCGGTAGCGGTTCCATTCATAGGGGTTAATATCCTCTTTCTTATGGCAACAAGCCGTGAATGCGGCAAGCACTATTTCCCTGTGGGTTACGCCGTACAAGGTGGAGTTTAAAATCATATAACAGCTGTGGCGTTGGTGGTTGTAGTATTTTATGCTCATTCCGCAGTCGTGAAGCGTTGCGGCAATTTTTAACACTTTGAGATACTGACGGGGGAATTTATGCAATACCCTTAACTGCTTAAAGAGCTGTACGCTTAAATTTACCACGTGTTCTACGTGCTTAGGGTCGCACCCGTAGTACTTAACCAATGTCGTTAACGAATAGTTCATAACGTCGGATATGGGCTTATCGATTGTTGAAGGCAATGCCTGATGGAACATAATACCTTCCCTTAAACCCGAACCTGAGATTGTGAAGCTTTGGAAGTTGAGCTTTGTTATGAACGCCTTGATTATTGCAAGAGCGGCGGGGATTATGTCCGCCCTTTCTGCGGATAAGCCCTTAATCTTCTTTTTCTTGTCGAGGTCGAGTACCTTTATCATATCATAGACGGGGTTAAAATCTTCCACCGACAAATTGAAATTATGCACGGTATCTAAGGGATACTTATGCACCATTTTAACTATTTTAAAGACGTTGCGGAAAGAACCGCCCACGCCTATCATCTGCGTGTCGGGGTCTATTTCGTTTAGCCACTCTATAGCGTTTAGATTTTCGGCGAAGAACTCCTCCATCTTCTTGGTCTGCTCTTCGGGCTTTAAGCCCTCGCCTGAATATAAGTCGGTAAGCGTTACGGCACCGAAGGGAATGGTTGCATAGTTTAACATATTCCTGCGGTTGTAATATACGATTTTAGTACAGCCTCCGCCTATCTCTAATATAATACCCTTGGGGATATCCATGGTGTTTATTACACCGCTATATACGAGCGAACACTCTTCCTCGGCGGACAGCACGCGTAATTTTATACCGCAACTCGTTTGAATTTCGTCGAGGAAAGAACGCTGGTTTTTGGCACGGCGAACCGCCTCCGTAGCGACGGCTATTATACGCGAAACTCCGCTTGCGTCGCAAAGGCGTTTAAACATACGCAATGCCTTTATCGTTTCCGCAACACGCTGAGGTTTTAAAAATCCGTCCCTCTCCATATCCTGACCGAGACGAACGCTTTCTTTAAGTTCGTCAACGACCATAAAATGACCGTCTTCAAACAGATTGGCTATAACCAATCTTGCAGAATTTGAACCGAGGTCGATAATGCCTATTTTTTCCAAAACTCTTTTCTCCTTTCAGGCAAAAAGCCAGCCAAAATTAAACAAATTTTTCTCCGAACAGATACGAGAAAAACTTTTTTCCACTATGTTGAATTATAGCACCGTTAGTCGAATTTGTATAGACATTTTAAAAAATATTGTGCAACCTGCACAAAAAATTTTTATACCCAAATTCATACCTAATTTTTGCCATATAAGCAACAGTTATTCAAGCCATAAAAAATACTTATTTTAGGTTGAGTTTAGCGTTAAAAAAACCGCCGTTTAGTACGGCGGTGAGTTTAAGAAGTTTTGTTATTTACAAGTCCGACATTCTCTTATGGGTTAGCGGACACACAAATGAGGGAGCAATCTGTTTTACGGGATTAAGTACGAAGCCTCGGTTTTGATAGTCGGGGTGGGGAATACACAAGCCGTCCTTTTCAATTATTTTATCGCCGAAAAAGACTATATCCATATCTAAAGTTCTGTCCGCCCACCTCTTTTGGCGCACCCGTCCGAACTCCTCTTCTATATTATGAAGAACGTCTAAAAGCTCTTCTGCTGTTAACAGACATTCGGCTGATACGGCACAATTTATAAACTCGTTTTGGGCTACTCCGCCGTAGGGCTTAGTTTGAATAAAATCCGAAACCTTTAAAACTTTTATTCCGTCTGTTTTGGAAAGGCGAGCGATTGCATTATTTAGCGTTGCCTCTCTATCCCCCTCGCTCGAACCTAATGAGAGAATGACTTGCGTTCGTTCGATTTCAGCCGTTACCGAAACGTCGTCAAAGGGCAGGGGAATGGGGGCTTGGGGCTTATGCACGGTTACGCTTACCTTTTTTATTATGGGGAAGGTTTGGGCAATATTTTTTGCACAGCCGTAGGCAAGCCTTTCTATCAAATTGAAGGAGTTGTTTTTGCAGTAGTCGGCAACCAACGTACACACTTCGGCATAGTTGACGGTTAAAGACACGTCGTCGCTTTTGGCAGAGGCGAGAGTATCGCAGTCGATTGCAATATCGAAGGAGAACAGTTGCGGTGAAGTCTTTTCGCTGTCGAGAACTCCGTGGCAGGCGAAGACCTTTACGCCCTTAATATCAATTGCGCTCATACTCCTCCTTGATAGCCTGAACGTTTTCCTTAACGTCGTGAACTCTTACGAAAAGTACCTTATCCCTTACGGCAAGGCGGGTGGAGTTTAACGTAGGCTCTAACCTGTCTTCAACGTTTCCGCCGAACATAGACTTTCGGCTCGTACCCAAAAGCAGGGGGTAGCCGAGCGAAGAGAGTTTGCCGTAATTATTGAGTAGTTCCCAATTCTGCTCTTTATCCTTTGCAAAACCTATACCGCCGTCAAGGCAGATTTTATCCTTATCTATACCTGCCGATAACGCCTTTTGAACCGAAGAGGACAGAAAGCTCTCTATCTGCGGGAAGATATCGCCCTGCAGTTTTTGTTTTGCGTTGTGCATTATGCAGACAGAAGCGTTTACCTTTGCAACCTCTTCCGCCATACCGTCATAGGTTAATCCCCAAACGTCGTTTAACATATCCGCACCGAGTTCAAAGGAAGTCTTTGCAACTTTAGGGAAATAGGTATCGACAGACACGGGAATATCGAAGTTACGTTTAATTTCGTACAGCGGTTTTTCAAGGCGGGAAATCTCCTCTTCGGGGGAAACTTCCACATAGTTTGGTCTTGTCGATTGTGCGCCTAAATCTATTATTGAGGCACCTTCTTTTACCGCCTTTTCCACCCTGAACAACACCTCGTCGCAGGGCGTTCGGCTGGGGGAATAGAAGCTGTCGGGCGTTAAATTTATAATCGCCATTACGTAGGTATAGTTTTCAAATTTACGGTTTGCTATTATCATACCCTTGCCTTTATCCCTTTATGAGCGTTAACGCCCTATCTAATTTATCTTGGGGAAAATCGCCGACAACCTTGTACGTTACTGTGGTTGAACCGGGTTTTCTTACCCCGCGACAGGTCATACAGGTATGCTCTGCCTCGCATACGACTAAGACAGCTTTGGGCGAAAGCTCGTCGAAAATTGCCTGAGCTATTTGAGAGGTTAGCCTTTCTTGAAGTTGCAACCTGTGTGAGAAAGCCTCTACGCAACGGGCTAATTTAGAAAGCCCCACCACCTTACCGTCGGGGATATACGCTATCGCAATCTTGCCAAAGAAGGGCATTAAATGATGTTCGCAGGTCGAAGAAAAGGTTATGTCCTTTTCAATAACGACGTCTCCGCCGTCGGCTTTAAAGGTCTTGGAAAGGGCAGACTTTGCCTCCTCGTCGCTCCCCTTTGTAAATTCGATAAAGGCGTCGGCGACACGGCGGGGGGTTTCCTTTAACCCCTCTCTTTCTCTGTCCTCTCCCATAGCGTCCAAAAGCATTTCTATTGCTTTTATCATCTTTTCTCTATCCACTCCGATGCCTCCTTTAAAATCGTAAACGAACCGCAGACTACTACGTAATTATTATCTGCTAAATTTAAAGCCTGACTTATTGTACTAAGCTTGGTTGTATTTTTTATTTTATCCTTAAATGCGTTAAATATTTGAACCCCGTCCATTGCCCTCGCATTGTCGGGTGAGAACACAAACGCCCTATCAAAATAGGGTGACAGCGTTTTTGCTATTTCTTCCACGTCCTTATCGGCAAGACAGCCGAACACCAAATCGGGCTTTCGACTTAGAGTTTTAATTCCGTCTATTAAAGGGGTGAACGACTGCGGGTTGTGAGAGCCGTCTAAAATATAAGTCCTCTCCCCCTTTTTTATGCACTGCACTCTGCCAAAAAGCTCTGCCTCGGCAAGACCCTGTTTAATATATTTATCGCCTACGCCCAAGATATTTAACGCTTCGATTGCGGTTACCGCGTTGTAGCGTTGAGCGGAGCCGTTTAAGGCAATTTTATAGTTTTGACCCTTATATATAAAGCTTTCGCCGTCCGGAAAATGCGAAGCGCCTGTTAGGTTTTGACCTGCGAATATAGGGTTTAAGGTTTTAAAAAACTCTATCCCCTCCTCGCTTTGCAAGGCAGAAACTACCACGGGACAATCCTTAACTATTCCGCTTTTGGCTTTGCAAATCTTTGTAACGGTGTCGCCGAGTTCGGCGGTGTGTTCTAATGAAACGGAAGTTATGACCGCAACTGACTTTTGCGCTACGGCGTTGGTCGCGTCGTCCCTACCGCCCAAACCGCACTCGATAACGGCGTATTCGCACCCCTCTTTATAAAAGGCGTAAAGGGCGACAGCCGTATGAATTTCAAAGGGTGAGGGGCTATCTTGCATACCCTCGGCAATTTTTTTGACCTCTGCTAAATAGCCTTCAAGTTTTTGCGAAGGCATACTTTTACAGTCTATGCAAAACTCCTCTTCTAAGCTGAATATAAAAGGCGAAGTGAAAGTGCCTACCTTTTTGCCTGCACATTTGAGTGCGTAGGATATAAAAGTAGCCGTACTGCCCTTGCCGTTTGTGCCTGCCACGTGGGCGATTTTAAGTTTTTTGTCGGGGCTACCTAAAAGAGTCAACAGTTTTTGGCAACGCTCCGTACCGTATTTCCTTTCCTCGTTATACATTAAAAAACGGACTCCTAAGTTTAGGCGTCCGTCTGCGTAAATTACTTATAGGACGCACCCGACCGACCGCAGGAAAATACCTTTCGTGCAGGGGCTGTCCTCGCCCATGCCACTTTACGCCGTTCGGGTTGTGTTGATTATAACACAGCCGATTGCTTTTTGCAATCAATTTACCGATATGTTTATTTGTTAATGTTAAATGGTTAAACTAATTATTTGTGGTGATTATTATTTAGAAATGCGGACTTCGTACTCTGGGATTGCCACGCCACTCCTTGTAGTCGTGTCTCGCAATGACGACTTAAAGCACCGTTTTATTTCAAACTCTTCAGTCACTTCGTGACAGCTTCCCTATTCTTTAGGGAAGCCGAGGGTGGTCGTCGCTTAGGACTTTGGGATTGCTAAGTTAGCACCATAGGCGCTAAGTTTAATGACGGAAAAAGACGGTCAATTACGGGTGGAAGTATTTTTACATTATAATTACAAATACTTTTATTATGGCTTTGGTGTTTATTCGTACAGCTATTATATTTGCAGTTTTGCTTGCCGTAATGCGACTTATGGGTAAGAGCCAGATTGGCGAGATGCAACCCTTTGAATTCGTTATAACTCTTTTAATTGCAGAGCTTGCCTGCATACCTATGGCGGACAGCTCTATCCCCATTCTCTACGGCATAATTTCTATTATTGCAATCTTCATTCTGCACCAGATTGTATGGCTACTCGATTTGTGGTTTGCGCCTATGAAAACGCTGATTTGCGGAAAGCCTTCCTTAGTGATAAATAAAGAGGGCATAGACAGCTATCAGCTACGCAAGAATAATTTAGACGTTTCCGACCTTATAGAGAGTATGAGAAGCGCAGGGTATTTTAATTTAGACGACGTATATTACGGGCTGTACGAGGCAAACGGTAGCTTTTCGGCAATGCCCAAAGACGAGGTTACGCAGTCCCTCCCCCTGCTTATTATCGACAACGGAAAGAAGAACGACAAGAATATGAGAGTAATAGGATTTACTAACGATATGCTTAAAGAGTTTTTGAAAGGGCAGAAGATGAAATTAAAGCAGACTTTAGTTATGACGGTTGACGGCAACGGCAGAGTTTATCTGCAACAAAAGGGAAAGCCTTACAAAATTCTTAACGTAAAGGTGAAAGATAAGTGGTAAAGTCTATATTATATACGGTGGTTGCCACCATTTTAAGCCTTGCCTTTTTTATCTGGACGGAGAGTTACATTCACGGTCAGTTTAAACAGTTCCACGGTGCGTTGCAGACCCTTTACGACAAGACGGAACAAAAAGAAGCCACGAGAGAGGACGCATACGCTGTTAGAAGTATGTGGGCGGACAAAAAGGAAAAACTTCATATCTTTATTCCGCACAACGATATCTCTTACGTTGACTATTGGCTTAGCGAAGCCTGTTCGCTGATATATAACGGGGAGTACGTTTTAGCACTCGGAAAGATTGAGGTGTTGTTGGAGATTACTAAAAATCTGCCCGACGCGTACTCCGTTAAACTTGAAAACGTGTTTTAATTTATTTGACAACAATAAAGGCGGTTGGTATAATTAAATAAGTTTAAAAAGACTGTGACTAAGACAGACGAAGAAAATAAAGCATTTTCAGAGAGGGCAATCCGAAAACGGCTGAAAGGTTACCCATTTGCTTTTCTTTGTTATTCACTTACGAGTCGGTTGAGGAAACCCTTACGGGGAGTAATGCAACACGTTTGCCGTGCGTAAATTCGGCTTAACGAGGCGGAATACTTTTCCGCAAAATCAGGTGGTACCGAGAATTTTTCTCCCTGTGTTTTCACGGGGAGTTTTTCTTTTTTTCGGTTTTTATACTCCCCACCGCCCATTTATTCAACGCGAAAAATAAATTAAATAAGGAATATATTATGGACAACATTAAAGAAGTGATTGACGCTAAAATCACACAGCTTAAAAAGAAGATTGCAGACGCTATCACTGACGTTCAATCTTCCGATACACTGTACCAAATTAAGCTAAAGTTCCTCGGCAAAGGCGGAGAACTTTCTGAATTTATGAAGGTGATGAAGGACGTTCCCAAGGAGGATAAGCCCAAGATTGGCGCGATTATCAACGCCCTTAAAACCTGGGCTGAAGAGCAGTTTACAAACCTTGACTCAACCATTAAGTCGCTTGAATTAAAGGCTAAATATAAGTCCGAGGCGATAGACGTTACTATGCCCGGAATTACAAAGCCCACGGGCGCATACCACCCCAACACTCTCGTTAAAAGAGAGCTTATCTCTATCTTTGCAGGAATGGGCTTTACCGTATTCGAGGGACCCGAAATTGAGAACGATTACTATAACTTTACCGCCCTCAACACACCTGCCGACCACCCTGCAAGGGATATGCAGGACACCTTCTATATAACCGAAGATTTGCTCCTTCGTACTCAGACGAGTGCAGGACAGATTAGGGTTATGGAAAAGCAGAAACCGCCCATTAAGATTTTATCTCCGGGCAAGGTATATAGGAGCGACGACGACGCCACTCACTCCCCTATGTTTTCACAGATGGAGGGTCTTGTCGTTGACAAGGGCATAACCCTTTGCGATTTAAAGGGAATGTTGGACGAGTTTGCCAAAAAAATCTTCGGCGAAAATGTTAAGACGAGGCTCCGCCCCTCCTACTTCCCCTTTACAGAACCCTCGGTTGAAGTTGACGTAAGCTGTTTTGAGTGCGGTGGCAAGGGTTGCAGACTGTGCAAAGGCACGGGTTGGATTGAAGTACTCGGTGCGGGTATGGTCAACAGGCACGTCTTAGAGGGTTGCGGAGTTGACCCCGACGAATACACGGGCTTTGCCTTCGGTATGGGCATAGAGAGAATTGCTATGCTTAAATACGGCATCAACAATATGAAGCTGTTGTTCGAAGGCGACACGAGATTTTTAAAACAGTTCAAGGGCTAAGGGATAGGTGAGAAGATATGTTATTACCTTTAAGTTGGTTAAAAGATTACGTTGACGTTGACTGCTCCGCCGAGGAGTTACAGAAAAAGCTGTTCGACTGCGGTTTTGAAGTTGAAGAACTGATTGAGACGGGTAAGGAAGTTACGGGCGTCGTTGTAGGCGAAGTTTTGGAATGTGAACCCGTAGAAGGTACCCACTTGCACGTATGCAAAGTTGATTGCGGTGACAAGGGAGTTGTGCAGATTTGTTGCGGTGCGGACAACGTTGAAGTCGGCATTAAAGCACCCGTTGCACTCCCCGGCGCAACCGTTTATGCTACGGCAAAGGACCACGTGACAGTTGAAGGCGTTATGACTATTAAAAAGGGTAAGCTCCGCGGAATCGAGTCGAACGGTATGCTCTGCTCGGGCGTGGAAATAGGCGTTAACGGCGATATGTTCGAGGGTGGCGATTACTGCGGTTTGTTGCTCCTTCCTAAAGAATTTGAAAACGGTGCCGATATTAAACCCCTTGTAGGTCTCGGCGATTACATCTTCGACATCGGCTTAACAGCCAACCGCCCCGACTGCCAAAGCATTGTCGGTATGGCGAGAGAGGTTTCCGCCGTTTTGGGTAAGCCTATGAGGGAACCCGACGTCTCCTACACCCCTGTTTGCGGAGGTGAAAGCGTTAAAGTTTCCGTCCTTGCCCCCGAAGTATGCCCCAGATACATTGCGCACTACGTTAAAGACGTTAAGCCCGCCCCCTCCCCTATGTGGATGAGAAAAAGGCTCAATCTCTGCGGTCTGCGTTCGATAAATAACCTTGTCGATATTACCAACTTCATACTCTTAGAGATGGGTCAGCCTATGCATGCGTTTGACTTTGCTAAACTCGAAGGGCGCGAGATTATCGTAAGAAGGGCAAAAGAGGGCGAAGAGATTACCACCCTTGACAGCAAGGTATTTAAGCTCAACAGCGAAAACTTGGTTATCTGCGACGGCGAAAAGCCCTGCGCATTGGCTGGCATTATGGGCGGTGAAAACAGCGAAATTACAGACGATACTAAAGAGCTGTTGTTCGAGTCGGCTAAGTTTGCGCGCGACAGCGTGAGAAAGACTTCGAGAAGTTTGGGTCAGCACTCCGACTCCTCTGCAATATTTGAAAAGGGCGTATGCGAATACACTACCGAGATGGCTATGGCAAGGGCTTTGCACCTTATTCAAGAGCTTGGTTGCGGTACGGTTACGGACGTTCACGTTGACGAAAAGAGCGAGTATTCGCACGACGGCGCAAAGACTATGCAAGTAAGCCTTAAAAAGATTAACGCGCTTTTAGGCATTGAAATTCCCGAAAGCGACGCCGTAGCTATTTTACAAAAACTCAACTTCGGGGTTGAGAGCGACGGCGATTTACTTACCCTTCAAGTACCCCCTTACCGTGAGGATATCGACGGCTACCCCGACATTGCAGAAGAGCTTATTCGTGAATACGGCTACGACCACGTAAACGGCACGTTTATGCCCTCCGCTCACGTTACAAACGGCGGTTATTCCCCCGAACAGACTGCCGAAAACAAGCTTAAAGATACCCTCGTTTCCATGGGGTTATACGAAATTTCCACCTACTCCTTCTATTCGGAGAAAGATTTGGATATGCTACACTTCCCCGAGGACTGCGATGAGAGGAAGTTTATTAAAATTTTAAACCCCATAAGCGAAGAGTTGGGCATTATGCGCACCACCCTTGCTCCCTCTATGGTTAACACAATTGTACGCAATTTAAGAAGGGGTAACTTAGAGGGCAGGTTCTTTGAAATAGCTAAAACGTATATCCCTGCGGAATTGCCCTTAAAGACCTTCCCCGAAGAGAAGCCCGTACTCTGCATCGGTGCGTTCGGCAATATGACTTTCTATGACGTTAAGGGAATTATTGAGGGCATTGCTGAAAGCCTTAATACAAAGTTTGAATTTACCGCCTCGCAAAAGTGCTATCTTCACCCCGGCATATGCGCAGAGATTAGCTGTGAGGGTGAGGCAATCGGTTGCTTAGGCAGGCTTGACCCCACAATTTGCGAAGAGCTTGCAATAGACAGAAAGGCGTTCGTTGCCGAAATTGACTACGAAAAGCTTATGGCGCACGCTAAGGCGTTTAAGTACGTTCCCTTATCTAAGTTCCCCGAAGCTACGAGAGATTTGGCGCTCGTTGCCGACGCTTCTATCATCTGTGCTGATATCGAAAAGGAAATCTACTCTGCCTGCAAGTTCGTTACAAACGTTAAGATGTTCGACTTCTACGTAGGCAAACAGATAGGCGAGGGCAAAAAATCTATGGCGTTCACCGTGACCTTTACACCTAAGGAAGAGGCGTTCACCCCCGAAAAGTTGGACGGCTACGTTAAGAAGATTTTGAACAATCTTAAATTCAAGCTCGGCGTTGAATTGAGGTAAAATTAAATACGGAATAAAAAATATGCGGAGCGGTTTGTTTGAACCGCTCCGCTGTTTTTTTAATCGCTTAGGACTCTGAGATTGCCACACCGAACCCTTTGAGGGTTCGGTTCGCAATGACGACCTGCCACACCATTTTATATCAAACTCTTCAGTCGCTATGGCGACAGCTTCCCTATTTC
>JBJEVA010000014.1:0-32449 GCA_051884115.1 Candidatus Coproplasma sp.
GCATAGGCGTACCCGAAAGCCCCATCTTCCCCAAGGACGCAACGGACAGAAACAGAACTTCCCCCTTCGCATTCACGGGCAATAAGTTCGAGTTCCGTATGCTCGGTTCACAGGCTAACGTAGCCGATGCAAACATCGTGCTTAACACCATAGTTGCAGACGCATTCGAGGCGTTTGCAGACGAACTCGAAGGCGCAAAGGACATTGAAAAGACGGCTAACGAGATTATCAAAAGAGAGCTTAAAGCGCATTATCGCATAATCTTCAACGAGGACGGCTACGGCCCTGCATGGGAACCCGAAGCTCAAAGGAGAGGACTTCTCAACAACAAGACTACGGCAGACGCTGTTCCCGTATGCTTTGAGGAGAAGAACATTGAAGTGTTCGTTCGTCAGGGCGTATATACCAAGGAAGAGGCAATAGCTCGTGCCGATATCCAGCTTGAAAACTACTCCAAGATTATCAATATCGAAGCTAAGACTATGATAGAAATGGTAAAGAGAGATATCGTTCCCGCCGTTTCCGATTACGTAGCAACGCTCTGCGCTAACGTAGCTTCTAAGCAGGCTGTATGCGAAGAGCTTCCCTGTGTAGCTGAGAAGGAAGTAATAACCACCCTTTCGACTCTCAACGACGAGGCTTCTGCCCTCACCGCTAAGCTCGAAGGCGCCCTTGCAGAGATTGATATGGGTGACGTAAGCAGTGCTTCTCAGGCAATGGCCCATAAAATTCTTCCTCTTATGGACAGCATAAGAAGAGCAGTTGATAAGATGGAGACTATGACTTCCGCTGACTACTGGCCTTATCCCACCTACTACGACCTTTTATACAGCGTAAACAACTGAGCATAAATTGATTTAACGTGCGCACGGCAACCGCCGTGCGCACTTTTTTATAACTGAATATATTCAAAAAAACTCGGCGGTTCGGAACAAAACTTTTGACAATAAAACTTGGCAATTTTATTACAAACTCTTGACAAGTAAACTTGGCAATGTTAATATATAGTTGCCAATAAAACTTGGCAGGAGGCGTAATATGGAAGATAATGAAGAATTAAACGTTCAAAATTCCGAAGAAACAATGCCGAGTAATGACGGAGTTATTACGGAAGATAATAACGCCACGTTATCCAAAGAGACTATTTTAGAGGCTTCAAGAAAAGAAAATAAGTACGGCGACGAGAGGGAAAGGCAGGGCGTGCTAACCGCCAACTCGCTGGCTATGAGTACAGGTCTTTTGATTGGTGGTATAGTTATGCTTGTTTCGGTTATTGTTACAGGCAAATTGCCGATTGAAATATGGCTTATATTAGGCGGTATGGAGTCGGTGCAATTTATAGTAAACGCCGTTAAAATGAGTAAACAAAGAGCTATGTACATAGTATTAAGCGTATGTATGGGCGTTTGTTTTATAGCGTTTACAGTCCTTTGGATATTACAGCTCTGCGGGGTTGCACTTTAAATGGTAGAAAGTAAGCTTGTATTTAAAAACAGAATCAAGGAAGAGAGGCAAAGGGCAGGGCTATCGCAGGGAGAGCTTGCGCAAATGGTGGGCGTTTCAAGGAATACAATCAGCAGTATCGAGACGGGTCAGTTTAACCCGACGGCGAAGCTCGCTTTAATTTTGTGTATAGCCCTTGATAAAAAGTTTGAAGAGATATTTTACTTTGAAAGCCAATAATCCACACTCTAACACGTATGAACACATAAACAGCTAAAAATCGGCACTGCAAACACTCTGCGGTGCCTTAACTTTTGTAGGGTTAAAAAACCATTATATCAACATTTAACTTGACTTAAAGGGCATACTATTTTATAATAGTAAAGTAATAGAGTACGTTATAAAGGCGTACTATGGCGTTTGGCTGAAAGCTTGTAAATTCAAAGGCTTTAACGGCTTAAACTTCTCCGCCGACAAACGGCGGTCCCGTTACGAAATCTATAATAAGGAAGAGGAAATTATGCTTACAAGTATCTGCGGTATCAATTGGGGCGATGAAGGCAAGGGCAGAATGGTTGACCTTCTGTCCCGTGATTTCGACATAGTCTGCCGTTATCAGGGCGGTAACAACGCCGGTCACACGGTTATTAACGATAAGGGTAAATTCATTTTAAATTTACTCCCTTCGGGAATATTGCGTGAAGAGGTGGTAAACGTTTTAGGCTGTGGTATGGTAATCGACTTAAAGCACCTGTGCGGAGAGATTGAAAGGCTTCGTTCCGCAGGCATAAAGATTACTCCCGAAAACCTTAAAATATCCGATAAGGCGATTATCACCATGCCCTACAACGTCTTACAGGACGTTATGGAAGAGGATAGATTAACTAAGGCTACGGGTAAGCCCTACGGCTCAACGAGGAGAGGTATCGCGCCCATCTACGCCGATAAGTATATGAAAAAGGCGTTTAGAATGGGTGAACTTTTAAATCCTTCTCTCCTCTATAAAAGGCTCCCTGATATAGTAGCTTGGAAGAATATGACAATAAAGGCATACGGCTTTGAACCCGTTAAGGTCGAAGATATGATTGCCTACTTTGAAACGTACGGAAAGCCCCTGCGCGATTACATAACCGACACGGGCGTGTATTTGAACGAAGCAAATAAGCAGGGTAAGAAGATTATGTTCGAGGCGCAGTTGGGCGCGTTGAGGGATATCGACTTCGGTATCGTTCCCTACACCTCCTCGTCTTCGACCATTGCCGCTTACGCACCCATAGGCGCAGGCGTACCCAACCTTAAGCTCGATAAGTCAATCGGCATTATGAAGGCTTATTCAAGCTGTGTAGGCGCAGGACCTTTCACCTGTGAATACTTCGGCAAAAAGGCAGAAAGGCTAAGAGAGCTTGGCGGTGAATACGGCGCGGCGACGGGTAGGCCCAGAAGGGTAGGTCCCTTCGACGTGGTGGCTTCTCGCTACGGCATAAGGTGCCAGGGCGCAGACGAAATCGCCTTGACAAAGCTCGATATTTTGGACGACTACGAAGAGATAGAAATCTGTACTCACTACGAATTGAACGGCAAGATTTTGGACGAATTCCCCTTCACCGACGTGCTTGACGACTGCAAGCCCGTATTTGAAACGGTTAAGGGTTGGCACTGCGATATTTCAAAGTGCAAGAAGCCCGAAGATTTACCTAAGGAAGCTTTGGACTACATTCACCTTTTGGAAAAGCTTTGCGATTGCAAGATTAAGTACGTCTCCGTCGGGGCAGAGCGCGACGCCTGCATAGTAATGCCCGACTGATTAAATAAAATTATTTACGGTAACGTTGCAAAATAGCAATAATTCAACCGCAAAAAAAGAGAATATATGTTAAGAAAGTTTTATAAGATGCACGGCATCGGCAACGACTATATCTATTTCGACTGTATGAAAGAGGAGCTTACAAACCCCGAAGAGCTTGCTATCCGCCTCTCGGATAGGCACTTTTCAATCGGTGGCGACGGCATTATACTTCTCTGCCCCTCGGAAATTGCAGACTGCCGTATGCGTATGTTTAACGCCGACGGTTCGGAAGGAAAGATGTGCGGAAACGGTATTCGCTGTGTGGGTAAGCTTGCCCACGATTTGGGATACGTAGAAGGCGACACCTGTAAAATCGAAACGCTTTCGGGAATTAAGACTCTCGTCTTTAACGTAGGCGAGGACGGCAAGGTAATCTCTGCAAGAGTAGATATGGGTCCGGCAGAGTTAAACGGCAAAAATATCCCCTCTGTTATAGAGAGCGAAAGCGTGGTTGACCGCCCTGTTACAATCGGCGGTAAAACCTTTAACATAACCTTAGTTTCTATGGGCAACCCCCATTGCGTGGTGTTCAAGGACCCCGACGGGTTGGATATAGAAAAAATAGGACCTGAGTTTGAAAACTCGCCTCTCTTCCCCGACAGAATAAATACCGAGTTCGTTAAAGTTATTAAGCATAACGAGCTTAAAATGAGAGTATGGGAGAGGGGAAGCGGAGAGACTTGGGCGTGCGGAACGGGTGCGTGCGCAGTTGCAGTAGCTTCGGTTTTAAACGGCTATGCCGATAAAAATTGCCCAGTTACCGTTCATCTTCGCGGTGGCGATTTAACCATAACCTACACGGGCGACACCGTATTTATGGAAGGCAGTGCAACGCTTGCTTTCACGGGCGAAGTCGAAATTTAAACACAAATTTAAGAACATTCAATACACATCAGAAATTATTTAGGAGCATAGTATGACAAAGTACATTTTCGTTACGGGCGGAGTAGTATCGGGACTTGGCAAGGGCATCACGGCGGCATCGCTTGGCAGGCTTTTAAAATGCAGGGGATATAAGGTGGCTTCGCAAAAGCTCGACCCCTATATCAATATCGACCCCGGCACAATGAGTCCCTTTCAGCACGGTGAAGTTTTCGTAACCGACGACGGTGCAGAAACCGACCTCGACTTAGGTCACTACGAAAGGTTCATAGACGAAAATTTAAACAAGTACTCCAACCTTACGACGGGTAAGGTATATTGGAACGTTTTAAATAAGGAGCGTAACGGCGAATATTTAGGGCAAACCGTTCAGATTATTCCCCACATCACCAACGAGATTAAGACCTTTATCTATTCGGTGGGTAAGACTACGGGCGCAGACGTCGTAATTACAGAAATCGGCGGAACAATCGGCGATATCGAAAGTCAGCCCTTTATCGAGGCGATTCGTCAGGTTGCAAGGGAAGTCGGCAGGGAGAACTGTTGCTTTATCCACGTAACGCTTGTTCCCTATATCTCGGGTTCGGAAGAGTTTAAGTCTAAGCCCACACAGCATTCCGTAAAGGAATTGCAGGGTATGGGCATCAACCCCGACATCATTATTCCCAGAGTTGACGCGCCTATGCCTAAGGAAGTCAGGGACAAGATAGCTATGTTCTGCAACGTAGAACCCGAATGTTGCATAGAGAATATGACTATGCCCGTTCTCTATCAATGCCCCATTATGCTTGAAAAGAGCAACTTCTCCGAAATAGTATGCAAAAGGCTCAACCTCGACCCCAGAGTTATTGATTTAACCGAATGGAACAAGATGATTGAACGCGTAGAGGCAAGGGATAAGACTGTTAAAATTGCCCTCTGCGGAAAGTACGTTCAGCTTCACGACGCATATCTCTCTGTCGCAGAAGCGCTTGCCCATGCAGGATACGAAAACTCCGCAAAGGTGGATATCAAGTGGGTTGATACAGAAGCTCTTACCGAAGAGAACTATAAAGAGGAGTTGGGCGAAGCCGACGGCATAATAGTCCCCGGCGGTTTCGGCAACAGGGGCGTAGAAGGTATGCTCCTCTGCGCTAAGTACTGCCGTGAAAACAACGTGCCTTACTTCGGCATATGCTTAGGTATGCAGACGGCGGTTATCGAGTACGCAAGGAACGTTTTAGGCTATAAGGACGCAAACTCTTCGGAGTTCAACCCCGCTTCTAAGCACCCCGTAATCGACCTTATGCCCGACCAGCTCGGCGTAAAGATGGGCGGAACGATGCGTCTCGGCGCATATCCTTGCAAGGTAATCGGCAATATTATGAAGCAGTCCTACGGCGAGGATATGATTTCCGAACGCCACCGCCACAGATACGAATACAACAACGACTTCCGTGAAGAGCTTGAAAAGGCAGGACTTATGGTTGCAGGTACTTCCCCCGACGGTTCTTTGGTTGAGGCTGTGGAAATACCCTCTTTGGACTTCTTTATCGGCGTACAGTTCCACCCCGAATTCAAATCTCGCCCTCAAAGCGCACACCCCGTGTTCAGGGAGTTCATTAAACACGCCGTAATCTATTCTCAGGATAAATAATTTTAGTTTTGCTAATTCCCCTTTACGAGGTATAAATATGAAATACAATACAAACTTTAACAATATCGCGCAGAACTATCTGTTTGCAGAGGTTGCAGACAGGTCGTCTGCATATGCGTCCGCTCACCCCGACAAAAAGGTATTAAAATTAGGTATAGGCGACGTAACCTTACCCCTTGCCCCCGCCGTTATAGAGGCTATGCACAAGGGCGTGGAGGAGATGGCTAAAAAGGAGACCTTTAAAGGCTACGGTCCTTACGAGGGCTACGACTTCTTGCGTTCGGCAATTAAGGGCTATTACAAGGAGTTTGGCGTAGAGATTGGTATGGACGAAATCTTCGTCTCCGACGGCGCTAAGTCTGATTTAGGAAATATCTTAGATATTTTCGGAACGGACAACACCGTTTTAGTTCCCGACCCCGTCTATCCCGTCTATGTCGATACCAACACCATGGCAGGGAGAAAGGTTATTTTCTCCAACGCTACTAAGGAAAACGGCTTCTTGCCCATGCCCGATTATTCGGTTGACTGCGATATAATCTATATCTGTTCGCCCAACAACCCCACGGGTGCGGCGTACTCCGTCGAACAGCTCAAAGAGTGGGTTAAATATGCTCTCGAAAAGAAAGCCGTAATTTTATACGACAGCGCATACGAAAGCTTTATTACAGAAAAGGGGCTTGCACGTTCAATCTTTGAAGTAGAGGGTGCAAGGGAGTGTGCCATTGAGTTCTATTCGTTCTCCAAAATTGCAGGATTTACGGGGGTTAGATGCGGTTGCACGATTATCCCTAAGGAACTCGGTTCGGACGGTATGAACGCAAACAAGCTTTGGTACAGGCGCCAAGCCACCAAATACAACGGCACAACCTATATCATTCAGTGCGGTGCGTCTGCGGTGTTCTCAAAAGAGGGTATGGCGCAGATTAAGCAAAATATCGCATACTATCAGAACAACGCAAACATAATCGCAAGCTGTATGGAAGACCTCGGCATATGGTTTACAGGCGGAAAGAACTCCCCCTATATCTGGCTTAAATGCCCTAACAATATGGGCAGTTGGGAGTTTTTCGACCTCCTTTTAAACGAGGCTCAGGTGGTGGGAACGCCCGGTGCAGGCTTCGGCAAAAACGGCGAAGGCTTCTTGCGTTTAACGGCGTTCGGCAGTGAAGAAACTACCAAAGAGGCAGTTGCAAGAATAAAAAAGATTTTGGCTGAATAATATTTACGGTGGAAAAAATTATGGCGGTGAACGAAATGCAGAGAGGGTTAGGCATACTTTGCCATATCTCCTCTCTTCCAAACGAATACGCAATAGGCTCGCTCGGTAAGGAGGCGTACGAATTTGCCGACCTTTTGAAAAAGGCAGGCGTTAAGTATTGGCAGATACTGCCCCTTCAACAGACGGGCTTCGGCGATTCGCCCTATCAGTCGGTGTGCTGTCTTTCGGGCAACCCCTATTTCATCGACCTTGAAGATTTAAAAAAGCAGGAGCTTTTAACTCAAGAGGAGTTAGACGGGGCTAAAGTAGGGGGCGGAAAGATTGATTACGCTAAGCTCTACGACGAGAGATACGCCCTTTTAAGAAAGGCATACTCCCGTTTCAATATCCGCTCGGAGGAGTTTATTGCTTTTATCGAAAGCGGTGAGTTTGAAGATTACGCCCTGTTTATGTCGCTTAAAACGAGGTACGGCGGAACCTTCGATACCTTCCCCGATGCGTATAAGTATAAAGAGCATCTTGCCGTCTATGAATTTCGCAATGCTGTTTATAAGACGGACTACTGCTTCTGGCTGTTCTTGCAGTACGAATTTAAAAAGCAGTGGGCTAAGTTAAAGGCTTACGTCAACGGTTTAGGGATAAAGATTATCGGCGATATTCCCCTTTATGTTGCATACGATTCTTCCGATTTATGGGCAAACCCCGAACTCTTTCAGCTTGACGAGGATTTAAAACCCACCAAGGTTGCAGGCGTTCCCCCCGACTATTTCTCTAAGAAGGGTCAGCTCTGGGGCAACCCTTTGTATAATTGGGAGGTTATGCGCGCCGACAACTACGATTGGTGGCTCAAGAGGGTGGAAAAAGCCAAGGAGATGTACGACGTTATCCGTATCGACCATTTCCGCGGTTTTGACCGTTACTATGCAATCCCTGCCGATGCGGAGGACGCAACCGGCGGCGAATGGATAGACGGACCTAAGAAGGAACTTTTCGACGAGATTGAGAAAAGGTTGGGTAAAACCGACATTATTGCAGAGGACTTGGGCATACTCGACGACGGGGTAGTAGAGCTTCGCGACGGCTGTAATTTCCCCGGAATGAACATACTTATGTTCGCTTTCAACGGAGAGGAGGACAACTCCTATCTCCCTGCAAACATAGTCAAAAACTCCGTAACCTATACGGGAACGCACGATAACGACACGGCAGTCGGCTTCTTTGAGGGAATGACAAAGGACGAGTTCAAAGCTTTCAAAAAGCAGATGCGTAAGGTTATGAAGGAGCAGGGCGTCTATGTACCCTTGGTTGACTGCAAGGACGCTTGTTGGGCTCTGTGCGTAAGCGCGTCTCATACTAAATCGGATATGGTCGTTCTTCCCGTTCAGGATATCCTTCTTTTAGACAATTCGGCAAGAATGAACGTGCCGGCAACCTCCCAAGGCAATTGGCAGTTCAGGCTAAATAAGATGCCCGACAGAAGGTCTATGGCGCTTTTAAAAAAGCTTATTCAAGAAAGCGCAAGAGCATAAATTTAAAAATTAAACTTACAAATAAATCAACACCCTCCGTGTTTAGTGTAGTAGCGATAGGGATTTAAGTTTAATATTGGCGAAACTCGACTTTTTACAAGTCGAGTTTTCTTATACTCACGCAAAACCACTTGATAAATAATTTAAATTGCGTTATACTATTTATGTCACACAAATTGAATAGTCAGTGATAGGGATAACTCTTTATTTTATAAAGGGATATTTTTACTTGTCGTGGTAAATCATTGAATTTGATAAAATGCAAATTCCACTTGATTTACGACGATAGGTTATCCTATAGCTATTTTGAGATTTGTGTGACAACAACGGAGTTTGCGTTTTTGTGCGTTAACTTCGGTTGGCGCACTTTTTTATTAAATTGTTGGAGATATATTATGAAAAAATTTATAGGGCTATTGTTAACTGTTTTGCTTATTTTTTGTTTTGTTGGTTGCAACAATACAGAAGATAACACCCCCGTAGAAAAAACCGCAAAAGAAAAACTTTGTGAATATATAAAAACTAATGGGGCAAATTATCAAGGTGTTTATAAACTTATTGAATTTAAAAACACAAGTACTACTTCAATTTCTTGTACTGCTGAAGAAAATATCGTTTTTATTTACTATTTTGAAGGAACTAATAACGAAGGCTATGTCGAATTAGATTATTATGAGGGGAGTGTTACACAGTCCGTCATATATGAATATAAACAACAGGGTTATTCTTGTATAGTAAACGGCACATTATTTTCAGAGCATGTTAGTTATGATAATTGTATTCTATATAATATAACATATAGGGAAAATTTTCCTTCGTCAATTAGTGAGAGCACAATAGAAAAGATTGTTGCAACATCTCACAAAGCAACAAAAGCAATGCTTTCATCTGTAAATGAAATGCTAGTAGAATATGTTGGCATAGAATTGAAGTCTCTTGGGTTTAAAAGTTGGTAACTATAATTTTTAAAGTTGTCATTATAAATAAAGTGTAGCACACTAAACTTTTAAATGATAGTTGTGTAATAGAAAAAGGCTAACGAAATTTTCGTTAGCCTTTTATGCTGTCTAAAAATTCCCTAGGGGAACTACGCTTTAGCGGAGGGTGTTGTTAGTTAATCAGTTATATTTTCAGGGTTAAATAACGGTGAGTTGAAAAAATCTTGCAATGTAATTTTAAGTCCGTCGCAAATACCGTAAATAGTTGAAAGTTTAACGGTAGAGCTTCTCGTCATTGTAACGATAGTAGGACGGGGAACACCGCTTAAATTTGCCAAAGCGTTTACAGTGATATTTCTTTCTTTAACTAATTCAATTATTCTTGCATAAACCGCATCCACTAATCTCATACATACACCATATTGGCAATTGGTGCGCCAACATATTTAGTATAATGAACCTACAAAAAATTGTTGTTGGTGTACCAACAGTTAGTTGACAAACAGTGTTAAATTAAATATAATTTTAGTGTTGAGTAAGGGGTTAATAATAAGCGCTACTTAAATAAATAATTTATATAAGTGAGGTTTACAATGGAGGACAATACGCAAAAAATACACAAGAAATATCTTGATAATCCGATGTTTGAATCTTTTGACGCCTATTTGAGAAGATATGGAAAAGTCGGATACGTCAAGGTAACTGAAAATCAGTCCGTTTATATCGGAGGCGTTAGATACGGCAAAAGCTATGTCTATTTCAATGCTTACGTAGATAGTAAAGGCGCAATAAGCGACTTGATTTTTGATTTGAGAAACGTTTATGAAGTATATAAAGGAACAAACGTAAAAACCGGAAAACTTGTTTTTATGGATGAAATTGATATACATAAGAGTTTAAGAGCGTATTCAAACGATAGGGGATATTTCGGTGTCAATGACTATGAAAGTGGCGATAAAAACGATAAACCTTATTTTGCTTTGGGTATTTCGCTTGTAGGGTATCGTAACGGCAAGTTTAATAAATATACTCCTTGGGCAGGCGCTATTTATGAAGTGTTAGAAGCACTCGATAAAGCGTATGGTTTCGAAGGGAAAGATAAAAAGAATAGAATTAAACGCGAAGACGTTGATAAAGAGGCAAATCGGACCGGTGCATTCTTTTATTTTATAACGGGGCTTGCATATCTCGCCGGTATAGCCGGAGTAGTTCTGATTCTTTTGGGGATATTTAAAAAAATTTCTCCCGTACTCGGTTGGATAGTGGGTGTTATAGGTATAATAATCTTTTTATTGATTGGGCTTAACTTCACTATGTTTGCGATAAGACATAAAAAGGAATATTATAATAATTCGGGAGATTTGGAAAAGAACTTTTCCGAAGCCAAAGAATCTATGTTCGGTTAATAACAGAGGAAAAGAGAGATGAAAAAGAAAATTAGAAACGTTTTATGCGTTGCGACGTTGGCTGTGTCAATGTTGTGCATATCTGCGTGTACCATCAATAGTGATACTCCGATATGGAAGATTATATTGATTTTTTGCGGTATCGTTGCGGGAATGGTAGCATTAAACTCTGTGTTAGAGTTTTTGGCAATTAAGTTTGCGTATATTTATTGGCCTATATGTTTGGGTTTAACGCTTTTTTTCTTCTTTATGGAATTAAAGGGCAATAATTTCGGAAGTGATTTAGGCATCTTCTACGTTCATTCGGTTTTATTGTATTTACTCATTCCTAATATCGACGACTCTGTTAAAATGTATTCGAAGATTACTTATGAATATGATTTGGTGTTTTCTGAATGGAGAGAGACAGACCGTAAAACGATAAAAGAAGAAACACCCGGTTTTCTTATTAAATTGGTTGTAATTGCCGTCTTGTTGGTTGTTTTCTTCCTGGTGCCGTTTTGGATATTTAAAGACACAGATAAACAAGTCTATTGGATGCTGTTTTTGCCCCTTGGACTCGAAGGGTTAATCAGTTTAATCTGTTCGATTATGGGCATTGTAAGACTGATTAAATATCACGGATAATGATATGTATCCCAAACGCCGAGCCATATATATAGGCAATAATACTTCACACAAAATTTATTATACATAAAGACATAGACGTATTCAAAGCCTCTGTGCTTTATAAAGGAATAACGTAAATAAGCCCACGGATTTGTTTGTCCGTGGGCTTTTGCCGTAGCAGATAAGCACAATTATTATTAAATTTTATTTTATGAAATCTCTATGGAAAGCGGTTTTTAACGAAGGGTGTTTTTACGACGTTAGAACTTTTTATGAAAGAATATGTCGCTAAACAAAATAGATGTTGAATAATTAAAAAAAATATGATATACTGTAAAAAACTTAGGAGAAGAGGCTATGTCTAATATTGAAAGTATAACCGCAAATTCAATACTGTCGTATGCGACTGTTAGAAATTGGTCTCGCCTAAACTCTGATAAGACGGGCAGATTGTCCTCACGTGCAAATAAGCGATTATCAACAAAGCGCATCACGCCGACAGAGTATTTTTCAAATTGCAACAATATAACGGACATACAGGGCATTGCTACAACTATTTTAGAAAAGGGTTATTCAATTGCAGATAGCATTTTTTCGCTTGCAATAAATTTGCTCTCTCGCGAAAATATTTTAAATCACCCACACGTTCAAAAGGTGTTAAACGAATACAAATTAGAATGCTATACCGATTTAAAAAATATTAAACTCCCTTGTGATGAGCCTGATATTTTAGGCTCTATCTATCAATGCCTGATTTGCGAGGGTGAAAAGAATTTAAAGGGTTCTTATTATACTTCGTCTAAAATCACCAAAAATATGACTGCTGATTTAGACTTTTCTAAGGGGCAGACTTTCTTAGACCCTTGTTGCGGAAGCGGTGCGTTTTTGTTAGCGTTAAACAATGCTATGCCCCATCAAATATTCGGTATCGATAATGATTATATCGCGGGATTTATAGCAAAAATAAATCTTTTAATAAAGTATAAGGATATCCAATTTATTCCCCAAATTTACACTTGTGACTATTTGGATAACAGTATTTTTAATCAGTTAGAGTGTCTTAACAAGAAATTCGATTATATTGTCACTAATCCTCCTTGGGGGGCTATATCAAACAATATAGATAAAAACTCGATAATATCCTCCAACGAAACGTTTTCCTTATTTTTTGTAAAGGCGTACAATCAGCTAAACGATTACGGAAAAATCCGTTTCCTTTTCCCTTCGGCAATACTTAACGTAAAGTGCCATAAAGACGTACGCAAGTTTATGATTGCAAGTAGGCACTTATCGCAAATTTACTTTTACGACGAGGGGTTTAACGGTGTAACTACTAAGGTGGTTGATATCACGCTTGATAAGGGAAATATCTGCGATAACGTTAAAATTGTAAAGGACGGAAACGCCATTTCAATGCCGATTAACACCTTTTCTCAAACAGAGAATATGGTAATAAACGCTTTGACGCAAACAGATATCGAAATTATACAAAAAGTAAAATCTTTCAGCCGATACAATTTGGGGCAGAGCGATTGGGCTTTGGGCGTTGTTACGGGGGACAATAAGAACAAGTTAAAAAAGGAACCTCTTGCAGGGTACGAAAAGATATATACAGGCAAAGAAATTTTACCGTACCGCTTAAAAGAGGCAACTAATTATATCTTGTATGACAGAAGTCAGTTTCAACAAGTTGCAAAAGACGAGTATTACAGGGCAGAAGAAAAGCTTGCCTACAAATTCATATCAAATAAGCTCGTCTTTGCATATGATAACAGTCGCTCGCTTTTTCTAAACAGTGCCAATATACTCATTCCCAAAATTCCCAATATGTCGGTCAAAACCGTTATGGCTTTTCTCAATTCCGAATTATACCAATATTTGTATGTTGTGTTGTTTTCCGAAATTAAAGTCCTTAAAGGTAATTTGATTGAGCTTCCTTTCCCGCACATTTCAAAGGAAACCAATGATAAACTTACCGATTTAGTTGATTGCATTATTGGCGGAGACGAGCAAAAAATTGAGTTAATTCAAGACGAAATATATAATATCTTTGGTATTTCAAAAGAACAAATACAGCACGTAAAGGAGTTTTTATATGGAGCGTTTAATTAGTGAGTTAAAGAACAAAATAATAAAGATGAAAAATAATACTAATAACCGAATTGATTTGAGTGATAAACAATTAGACGATTTGTACTCAGTCTATCCTTTTAACAAATTCGAATACGTTATTAGCCATTTAATCGCAACAAATACCATAACGTTAGAAGAATACTTGAATATTCGAAATTCCTATTTAGAACGCAATAAATATCTTTACGTCTTTGAAATTACTGCGCCTCGCTCGTTTGGTGAGACTTGGGCGCAACGTCATTTGAACGAAGTTGTGCCCGAATTAAAAATTCCTTCAAAGTATTACGATGAAAACTATTCAGGGCAGTACGATTTTTGGTATAACGGAATAAAAATCGAAGTTAAAGCTTCCCGTGCTGTAAAAAGAAAGAGCGGTGATTCTTTAATAATAAAGGCATTGTCAAGCGATTCAAAATATGGATTTGATATGAATTTTCAACAGATAAAACCTGCGTGTTGCGACGTCTTTGTGTGGATTGCGGTTTGGCGTGATAAAATAAGGTATTGGGTTTTATCGAGCAAGGAAGTTGAAAGTAATCCATACTATTCTATTGGTCAGCACAGGGGGAACGTTGGCGAGGGTCAGCTTTGGATAACTGATAAAAATATAGACAAGTTTGATTGCTATGAGGTCGGCGTTAGGGATATCTTAAATAAAATAGTTGAAAAGTCAAAAGTATAATTTTTATAAAAATTAAAGAGGTACGGCTATAAGTCGTACCTCTTTTAATTAGTATAGCCTTACTTCACTTTTCCGCTTTCGCTCTTTTCATAGAGCCTTACGCACAGCACGGTCATATCGTCAGGGGTGCCTATGGTGCGCTCCTTGGCGGAAGCTAAGATTTTTTCGGCGAGGGCTTGTGGGTTAAGCGGTTTCAGTCCGCCTACAAATTCGTACAAATCGGAAACGCCGTTAAAAGCAGAGGTGATTCCGTCGCTCATAAATACCACGATATCGTTCTTTTTCAGCTGTTCACAGCTTGTGGCGGGGCGGAGATTATCTAAAATTCCTAAGGGTAGGGAACGGCTCTCCAACACCTTAATTTCCCCCTTTCTGACTATCAGCCCCACGGGCGAACCTATCTTTATAAAGCAAGCGGTAAGCGTGTTTAAGTCAATCGTTGCCACGTCTATACAGGTAAAGCGTTCGTCCCTATTAAAGCACAATAGCTTGTTGACCGTGTCGAGCATAACGTCTTCGGGCATCTCCGAACGGCAGAACGCTTCTATCAAAGATATAGCCGTCTCCGATACTTTCCTTGCATATTCACCGCTACCCATACCGTCGGATAGCGCCATTAAAAATTTGTGTTCGTTAATTTTAATTACCGAATGTGTGTCGCCGGAAGTTCTTTCGCCGTCTTTTACCGCATATGCAACCCCGAACCCCGCATCGAATATGGGCGGTCTTACAAGTCGGTAGGCGCACTTACGGCTATCGTAAGCCGTCTTGTTTTGAAGCATAAGTTTAAATCCCACAGCCTTTTCTATACATTCCTTTACGGGTGAAAAGTCGTTGCAGTCTATTAAAGTTAAGCTGATTCTTATATCCTCGTCGCCTTTAATTTCAAGTTCGGGGCAGGAAAATCCGCAAAAGGCAAGTGCGGAGGCCACCTTTTTTTCAAGTTTAGTAAAATCCCTGTCCTCCCTGCAAAACTCGGTGGCACGGCTCTTTAATACTTGGGCAACACCCCTTGCCTGTTCAGCTAAAAGCCTTCTGCCGTTTTTGGCGTTTTCGGCTTCTAAGGTACTCTTGCGGTATTCATACAACAGCTTATTGACGGTTTCTGTCAGGCGAGAGGGGTCCTTGCAGTTTTTGGTAACGTCGGCGGTTAAATCGACAAAGTTCACCTTGCCCTTTAAGCACCCCGTATCAATAAGCGTTGCAAAGCCCTTATATACCTTTGCATTTTTGCACGTTTCCGCCCTATCGCAGGTTATGCACATTGCCCGTTTGGTTTCGGCAAGCAGGCGTTTTTTCATAGCCTCTTCGTCGGGTCCGTCGTCAAGGGCGTTAAAGGCGCTTTCAATCTCACGGAACACTTCGCTCGTTCTATACAGCTTTTCTGCAACCTGTTCTTTAAGTCTGTCCTCTTCGGCACGGGGGAGTACCTTTTTAAGGGTTAACAGGGAGTTAAGCTTTGAAATTGCATTTTCGGAGGGGATTGCCACGGCTATGCAGAGGGTAACAAGCAGTACCGTGCATAGAACAGCAGAAGTGATTTCGCCAAAGTACAATCCCTTTAAATAGAAGGCGAGCGCCGTGCAGAGAGCGGTTACACCGCAGACCGCCCACCTGCCTATGGAAGAGAAGATAAGTGCAATTACCGAAGTGAGTACGGCAAAGGTCAAGGGCTGTAATTCAAGCGAAACAATGCAGAGGGGCAGGGAGGCTATTAAAGAAATTATTAAAGAGGCAGGGTTTTTAGTAAGCCTTACGGCAAACGAAGTTACGGCGCATACAACGCAGATATACGGATATTCGCCTATAAGATTGCGAACGCCCACTCCGACGGCGGTAAAAAAGACGGCGATGCATATAAGCTCTTCGGTCTTTAATTTGCATCGGCACAGCCTGAATAAAAGGGCATATACGGTACGGAAGCAAAAGTATGTAAAGACGATTACCGAGGCGGAGGCAACCGCTTTAATTATATAGGCGTTTTGGGTTAAGTAAAGGCTTTCTATGCCCTCCCACTTAGAAAACACTACAAAGGGCGCAAGGGCTATTATCATATACGCCCCCGCTTCCGCCTTAATTTTCCTCTTTGTCTTGCGGTAAAGTAAGGTGATTAAAGTTAAAAACACCCCCTCGAAAAGGGCTAAAAGAGAGGTGGTAAGGTTTAAATTTACTACCGAACTTAAAATATAGATTACGGGTACGGCGATTATGTTTGCACCGCAAATGAGCATAGAAAAACACAGCCCCAACGAAAGCGGAACCTGTGGTAAAACGGTGTTCAGCGCAACGAGCGCTAAGGCGTATGCGACGTATGGCAGTAAGCTTTTTAAATTGACTTTATAGCGCATAACCGCATTATATAATGCGCCTTAACGCGCATTTTCAAAACTATTGTAGGTATTTGTATTTTTATAAGAAATAGTCAAAAGGTTAAAAAAAGGAAGTGTTTGAAACACTTCCTTTTTAGTTATCGAATATTTATTTGTTCATCGAAAGCCACACCGTTAATACGGCAATATCCGCAGGGTTAACGCCCGAAATTCGCGAAGCCTGACCTAACGAACGGGGGCGGATTTTATCAAGCTTTTCCCTTGCCTCCAACCTTAAACCTTCGATTTTTAAGTAATCGCAGTCCTCGGGCAGAAGCTTGTCTTCAAACTTTTTAGCCCTTGCAATAAGCTCCTCGTTTTTCTTTAAGTACCCCTCGTACCTTAAATAGACCTCTGCAGATGCAAGTACGTCCGAAGGGAAGTCAAGGTTTCCTAACTCGCTCTCAATCGCCTTTAAGGGTATTCCCCTTTTAATCATATCGGCATAGCTTAACGCCCCGTTCGCCCTGTCGAAGTTATTTGCCTTTAAAAGTTTTTCAGTCTTATCGGGGTTATAGGCAGTTGTGCGCATTATATTTACCGCATTCTCGTAAGACTGTTTGCGGTTTAAATACCTTTGGTATCTCTCTTCGGTGACTAAACCGCACTCATACCCCTTTTGCGTAAGGCGGAAGTCGGCGTTGTCCTGACGAAGTTCGATTCTGTACTCTGCACGGGAGGTCATCATTCGGTACGGCTCTTCGGTGCCTTTGGTCACCAAATCGTCTATAAGCACTCCGATATACGCCTCGTCGCGACCCAAGATAAGGGGAGGCATTTTACGTAGCTTTAAGCTTGCGTTAAGCCCTGCAATAAGCCCCTGTGCAGCCGCCTCCTCATAGCCGGACGTGCCGTTTATCTGTCCTGCCGTGTAAAGCCCTTCGACCTTTTTAAATTCAAGTGTGGGATAGATATCGAGGGTGTCTATGCAGTCGTATTCGATAGCATAGGCAAAGCGCATAATATCCACGTTCTCCATACCCTTAACCGAGCGGTACATATCAATCTGTACATCGTGGGGGAGGGAGGAGGACATACCCTGAACGTAAGCCTCCAACGTGTTCTCACCCTCGGGTTCAATAAATATCTGGTGCCTCTCCTTGTCGGAAAAACGCACTACCTTCGTTTCAATCGAGGGGCAGTACCTCGGACCTGTGGAGGCAATCGTGCCGTTATATAGGGGTGAACGGTCGAGGTTGTCTAAGATAATTTTATGCGTTTCGAGGTTGGTATAGCCTAAATAACAGGGCATTTTGTTTACAGGCTGAGCGTCGCTCATAAAGGAGAACGCGCCGACGCCCTCTTCGCCGTCTTGTACCGTAAACTTATCTAAGTCAAGCGTTCTGAAATCTACCCTTGCAGGGGTACCCGTTTTAAAACGGCGTACGTTATATCCAAGCTCGATAAGGTTTTTGGTGAGTGCGGTTGCAGGGGCAAAGCCGTTGGGTCCGCTGTTTGCCACAACGTCGCCCGTAATGGTCTGTGCGTTTAAATAGACGCCCGTAGCAAGCACTACGGCATCGCATTTAATTACTCCGCCATATGTCGTTTCAATTCCCGTAACCTTGCCGTTTTCTACTAAGATTTTAGAGACCTCGCCCTGAATTATTCTAAGGTTGGGGGTATGCTCTAAAACGCTCTTCATTCTTGCGTGATAGGCGTTTTTGTCCGATTGACAGCGAAGCGACTGTACGGCGGCGCCCTTGCCCTCGTTAAGCATTTTAATCTGCAAGGCGGTGGCGTCCGCGTTAATACCCATCTCTCCGCCGAGGGCGTCCAACTCCCTTACAAGGTGTCCTTTTGCGGTACCGCCTATCGAGGGGTTGCACGCCATAAAGGCTATGCTGTCTAAATTTAAGGTTAAAAGGGCGCATTTGATTCCCGTGCGTGCAAGCGCTAACGAGGCTTCACAGCCTGCGTGTCCTGCACCTACAACGACTGCGCCAAATACACCCAAGTTGAATCTCTTCATAAATTTTATTTCTGTGTTTTTATTTTTTAGCGCACTCGCCGAAACAGACGGTGCGCCCTATTATTTTTTTACTTATAGTCAGACTTTGCTCAAAAAGCAACAACTTACTTTTTTAAAATTATGTTTTTAATATCGTCAATCTCTTTTGCAAGCTTATCGTTAACCGCCATCATACTCTCTATCTTATCGCGTGAGTAGAGAATTGTGGTGTGGTTTCTGTTGCCCAACTCCTTGCCTATCGAAAGCAGGGGGAGGGATAGAAGTTCGCACATAAGGTAACAGCACACCTGTCTGGGGAGAACTAACTCCTTTTTCTTGCATTTGCCGACTAATTCGCTACGCGTAACTTTATAGAAACCCGTTACGGCGTTAATGACCGAGGCGGGAGTAATCTCCTCCGAACCGCCTTCGGAAACAGCCTCTTTCAAGGCGTTTCTTGCAAGCTCAACGGTTATCGGCTCTTCGTGCAGTTTGCTTGCAAATATTACTTTTGTAAGCCTGCCTTCAAGCGTTCTTACGTCGTCGCCCGAATCCCTTGCCAAAAACGAGAGGACCTCGTCGGATATTATGCAACGTTTTTCAAACGACTTTAATTTTAAAATAGCAATCTTTGTTTCGTAGTCGGGGGGGAGCATATCGAGGACGAGTCCGCCCTGAAAACGTGTGCGAAGTCTGTCCTCTAAGGCGTTAAGCTCCTTAGGGGGTTGGTCGGAGGTTATAATTATCTGCTTGTTGCGTGCAACGAGTTCGTTAAAGGTGTGGAAAAATTCCTCCTGAACGGCTTTCTTCCCTGCGATAAACTGAATATCGTCGATGATAAGTACGTCGGCACTGCGGTAGTACTGCCTTAACTTATTGCCCTTTTCCCTTGCTTCGGGTCCCTTTGCAAGCATAGAATCTATAATCTCGTTTACGAACTGTTCGCAGGTAATATAAACTACTCTAAGCTGGGGCTTATCGTTTAATATCTGGTTTGCGACGGCTTGAATTAAGTGCGTCTTTCCAAGACCGGTACCGCCGTAGATGAATAAGGGGTTATAAACTCCCGCAGGGTCGTCGGCAACGCTCTTTGCCGCCTTGTATGCAAACATATTGTTTCCTGCAACAAAGTTGTCGAAGGTGAATTTTTTGTTTAAGTTGTTGGGGGGAGTATATGCGGGCTCTTCTTCGGCAGAATTAAAGGCGTAGCCGTCGCTTCCCTTTACCACAAGGCGGAAGTCGGAAAGACCTACGTCTGCTTTAATAATAGCCTCCCTCATCTTATCTGCAAGGTTTTTGGTTATGTACTGTGCAAAATTTTCGGTAAGCGTTTCAAGTACTATAAATCTACCGTCTATTTCGACAGGCACAAGTTTTTCTATGTAGGTTATGTAGGAAATGGGGGAGATAAGCTCTTCCATCTTGCTTTTTATGGGCTGATAGATAAAATCGAGGTTGTTTGCGTCTGCCATAATGCACCTTTTTCTTTGAGTTTTTAAAAAGTTCGTGGTATAATATATTTAAGGTAAAAGTTTTACGGTAAGCTTTTGAACGTAAAGCGTAGTTGCTAAAACTTTATACCGATAACTGTAAATACAATTATATAACATTTTTGCGTTTAAATAAAGTGTTTTAATTAAAATGTTCATAAAAAATCTGCATTTAAAAAATTTTAGAAACTACATTGAAGAGGACTTTGAGTTTTCCCCCGGTATGAACGTACTCTCGGGCAGGAACGCACAGGGCAAGACTAACTGTGCGGAGGCGGTTTTCTATCTCTGCACGGGTACTTCGCCGAGGACGCGAAGGGAAAAACAGCTCGTTAAAAACGGCGAGGAGTCTGCTTTTATCTCCTGCAAGTGCGAGGGGCGTTACGGCGAGGTGGAAATCTCCGCGTCCATTCGCGAAAACGGCAGGGAAGTCAAGGTCAACGGCAATAAAATCACGAGGAATGCAGATATCTTGGGCAATATGTTCGCCGTGTTCTTCTCCCCGCAGGAGCTTAGGCTCATTCAAGACGGACCCGACGAGAGGAGAAAGTTTTTAAACGTATCCATCTCCCAGCTTTCGCGTTCGTACTTCGTTGCGCTTTCAAGGTACAACAAAATTTTGGAACAGCGCAACAACCTCTTAAAGAACAGGGATTTGGATATGGTCTATGACACCCTGCCTATATGGGATACTCAGCTTTGCAAATATGCGTCTATAGTTGCTAAAAGCAGGGCGGACTATATCGCAAAGCTCGCCCCCATGGCACAGGAAGCACATTCATATTTAACCGACGGCAAGGAAGAGCTTATAATCACCCCCGAAAAGAAATATAAAGGCGACGAGGTAGAGCTTGAGAAAAAACTCTTCGACGAACTCACCTATAATTACGACAGGGATATACGCTTAGGCTTCACCGCATCGGGACCTCATAGGGACGATATAGACATTAAAATCAACGGCATTGACGCCAAAAATTACGCGTCGCAGGGTCAGGCAAGGACGGCGGCGTTATCTATAAAGCTTGCCGAAGTAAATATGTTTAAGGACAACTGCGGAGAACCGCCCGTACTTATTTTAGACGACGTTATGAGCGAGTTGGACTTACCGAGAAGAAAAAAGCTTGTAGGCAGGTGCGAGGGGCTACAGACGATTATCACCTGTACTCACGCAGAAAGGGTGCTGTACGGAAAGCAGACCAATAAAATTACCGTAGAGGGCGGTGCTATTAAAAGATGATAAGGGCAGATTTGCACATACACACATATTATTCGGACGGCGGTCAGTCGCCAAAGGACGTAGTAAGGTCGGCAAAGGCATACGGCGTTAACCTTATTTCAGTAACCGACCACGACAATTCCAATGGAAGAAAGGAGACTGCGATGCTCTGCAAAGAGGCAGGAATTTCCTTTGTCGATGGAGAGGAGGTTTCCGCCTACGATAACGACGTCAAGGTGCATATCCTCTGCTACGGTATGGACTATTCTTCGCCTGTCTATCAATCGTTTAACCAAAGACTTGTGCAGGGTGCGGAAGAGCGTACTTTCGACATATTAAAAAAACTTACCTCTGTCGGGGTAAAGCTGAGTTATAGCGACGTAGTAAGGGAGAGAAGGTGCCGTCGTTCGCCTATGCACGGAATGTATATCGCCGTCGCAGGGGCAAGGAAGGGCTATGCCTCTTCGCCCTTCGATTTTTACGTAAAATATCTAAACTACGGAAGGGTGGGTTTTTCCAATCTCTGCCGACCTACCCCCGAAGAGACGGTTAAAACCTGCATAGAGTGCGGTGGCTTTTGTTCGCTCGCACACCCCGGCAGAATTTCAATGGAAAAGGACGGGGTAATTGAACTTATTAAAAGATTACGCCCCTTGGGTTTGGGTGGCATAGAAGCGGTGTATTCGGGGCATACTGATAGTCAAACGCAGTATTATAAGGAGTTGGCGGAAGAGTATTCCCTGTTGGTTACGGGCGGTTCGGATACGCACTTTGCGGAGGGCAACCGCAAGGTAGGCACGCCCCATTTCATTGCCTCGGAAGGGCTTCTCTCCGCTTTAAAAATAAAGTGAAAAAAATCTTAATCAAAACCTGTTTTATTACGACTGCGCTTGTTGTATTGGCAAGCGCGGTATTTTTTTGCTGTGCCTTTCAAAGGCGACTTCCCAAAGGCGTAACCGTCAACGGAATAAGCGTAGGCAGGCTCACCCCTTATTCGGCAAGGGAGAAATTGAGGGAGAGTACCGCAAATGAGCTTAAAGAAAAACGTCTGCATATATATGCAGGTGAACAGGTGTATGAATATGCATATCCCGAAATAAATTTTAGCGATTGCTTCGGGGATATTATCGCGTCAATTAGAAAAAAGGGGGAATATTTTGCGCCCGTAAACTACTATCTCTGCGGAGCGGAAGAGATTGCCGATTATATCTGCAACGATAATACTAAGGCTGTTAAGGAGCCGTATTGCGTATTCAATCTTACGGGTGAACCCTTTACTTATTACGAGGGGGTAAGCGGTGTTGAGAGTGACAGACAACAGCTTTTAGAGGATATATCCGCCTCCCTAAACGGAGATTTTAAAGACGTAAAACTTAAAACCCACACCATAAAACCGCAGGGGTCTTTAAATCAGGTCAAGGAGAATACAAAACTTTTATATACCTTTACCACCTATTTCGACGGTAGTAATACGGATAGGTCGGCTAATATCCGTTTAGCAGGGAGCAAAATTAACGGTACGACTTTAAGGAGCGGAGAGAGTTTTTCCTTTAATTCTACGGTGGGGGCAAGGACGGCGGAAAACGGTTTTAAACGGGCTAAGATTATACAAAACGGCAAGTTTGTGCAAGGGTACGGCGGTGGGGTGTGTCAAGTATCTACCACCTTATATAACGCCGTATTGCTCTCGGGGTTGGAGATTGAGGAGTACCACCCACACAGCCTTCAGGTTAGTTACGTAGCCCCCTCCCGCGACGCTATGGTAAGCGGTAGTTACTTCGATTTAAAGTTTAAAAATAACCGCAAAACTCCCATATATATAAGGGTCAATTGCACTTTTAGCAGTATAACCTGTTCTGTCTATGGCAAGAGCGACGGGTATAGTTACGAGCTACGTTCAAACGTATTAGGCACTGTCCCCCGACCGCCCTGCGTTGAGGTGGATGGGGATGAGGATACTGTGTTAAGCTACGGCAGGGACGGTCTTATCTCTCAGGGCGTTCTTATAAGAAAAAAGGACGGTAAGGAGAGTTTTGCCGTTATCCGCAAGGACAAATATCTCCCCGTGGCGGATATTGTGCAAGTTAAAAGGGGGGGGGAGCAAAGGGGAGTTCTTTCCGCCCCTGCGGTATGAACGTTTAGCTAAATTAAGCTTTAAAACTCCATAATTGACGCTTTCGTCTATATACCCCAAAAGGTTGCCTTTTGCAAATATTTATGATATAATCATAAAAGAGCTTTTTTCGTAAAGCCGTTAAGGGCAAAGCGGAAAGCAAAAAGGAGTTTATTATGGATAAAATAATTCTCGATGGGATGGGAGGGGACAACGCCCCCGTCGCTATAATCGAAGGTGCGGTTTCCGCCCTTAAAGAGGATAAAAATCTCTATATAATCGTCACGGGCAGAAAGGCGGAGATTGAAGCCGAGCTTGCCAAATACAAGTACGACGCAAGCCGTATAGAGATAGTCGATTGCCCCGACGTGATAGGTATGAACGATATCCCCACCGTTGCAATAAAGAACAAGCAGACCTCTCTTTCCACGGCATATTGGATGCTCAAAAAGCAGGACGATATCTGCGGTTTGGTTACGGCAGGTTCTACGGGTGCGGCAATCGTCGGCGGACAGCTTATTCTTGGCAGGATAAAGGGTATTAAACGCCCTGCGCTCTGCCCTGCAATACCCAACGTTCACGGCGGTTCGACCCTTTTATGCGACTGCGGAGCTAACGCTGAATGTAAACCTGCAATGCTTTGTCAGTTTGCGGTACTTGCTTCCGCCTATGCTCAAGCTGGTTTCGGTAAGCAAAACCCCACCGTCGGTCTTTTGAACAACGGCACGGAAGAGCATAAGGGCGACCCCCTTCACCAGGAAACTTATAAATACCTTTCACAGATGGAGGGTATAAATTTCGTGGGAAATATAGAGGGCAGAGATATAACCTATAACGATATCGACGTAGTAGTAACCGACGGCTTCTCGGGCAATATCGCGTTAAAGTCAATCGAGGGCTGTGCTAAGATGATTTTAGCGCAGATGAAAAAGCAGTTTAAGTCCTCGCCCATAGCCTTAATGGGCGCACTCTTTATGTCGGGCGGAATCAAGAGAATGAAGAACAG
Source organism: Candidatus Coproplasma sp. (assembly GCA_051884115.1). Taxonomy (GTDB): domain Bacteria; phylum Bacillota; class Clostridia; order Christensenellales; family Borkfalkiaceae; genus Coproplasma. Next base: position 24,472 of record JBJEVA010000014.1, read on the forward strand.
TTTGGACTTCAATAAGGTGGGCGGTGCGCTCCTTCTCGGCGTTAAAAAGGTAGTGGTAAAAAGCCACGGAAGCTCCAAGCCCGAAACAATCAAGGCGTCAATTTTAAACGCCCTTAAAATTCACCGCAACGGTCTTATCCCCAAGGTGGAAGAGCTTTTATCAAAAGTCGATTTAGATAACCTTATCCCTGCCGATAGCGGAGCGGAAAACTAATGGATTTGACTTCGGTAGAGAGGGCGTGCGGTTACGTCTTTAAAAATAAAGAGCTACTTAAAAAAGCCTTAACCCTCTCTTCCTACGATAACAATTTCAATAACCAAAGCTTAGAGTGTCTGGGAGACGCTCTGTTGGGTTTTATCGTCGCTGAAAAATATTATAACGAGGGGCTTAGCGAGGGAGAAATTACTCAAAAAAAACAACAGCTTCTCTCCGACGGAGCCTTAACCCCCGTCTCTAAGGAGTTGGGGTTGGACAGTGCGCTTATACGCAATAAGGGCGACACCCGCAACAAAAAGGCAATACCCAGCGCATACGAGGCGCTTATTGCGGGAATTTACCTCGACGGCGGTATGGAAGAAGCAAAGAAGTTTGCCCTCTCCACCTTAAAGCCACTGCCCGATAAGACCAACTATATAGGGGCGTTGCAAGAGCTATTGCAGGGACAAGGCAAACCTCTGCCGACTTACGAGCAGACGGATATCGGTACGGCAAGAAGTCCCCGTTTTAGGTCGGAAGTGACCTTAAACGGTAAGAACTTTTGTTCCGAGGCGGAGAGCATTGCTTCGGCGAAGAGGCTTACCGCCGAAAAGGCTTACCGCTATTTAACTTCGGGCGAAGAATAATTTTTTTCAATAATCTTTTACGGCGTTAAATGCCGTAGCGCAAATAATAATTTCAGGTTCAATTATGGTACAGTTCAAAAAAATCACCTTAATAGGGTTCAAATCGTTTGCCGACAAGACGGAAATTCCCTTGACGGACGGCGTTACCTGTATAGTAGGTCCTAACGGATGCGGTAAGTCCAACGTTGCCGACGCGATTCGTTGGGTTCTCGGCGAGCAGTCGGCAAAAGCTATGCGCGGTTCGCAGATGATGGACGTCATCTTTAACGGTACGGAAAAGCGTAAAAAGACTTCCTTTTGCGAAGTGACTTTAACCTTCGATAATACCAACCGTTTATTCAATTACGACGCCGACGAATTAGAGATGACGAGAAGGCTGTACCGCGACGGTACGAGCGAATATCTTTTAAATCAAAAGCCTTCGAGAATGAAGGACTTAACCGCCCTTTTACACGGAGCCGGAGCCGCAAAGGAAGGCTATTCGATTATCGGTCAGGGGCGTATAGCTCAGATTATGAACTCCCGTCCCGAAGAACGCCGTTCGATTTTCGAGGAGGCGACGGGCATAGTCGTATTCAAGGACAGAAAAGCCGACGCCGAGAGGAAGATTGAGTATTCAAGAAACAACCTCTTCGTCTTTGCGCAGAAGATGGCGGAAGTCGAAAGGCAGTTGACTCCGCTTTCTAAGGCGGCGGAAACTACGAGAAAGTATAACGATTTATTCGAGAAGCTACGTCTAAACGAAATTAACGCCTACATATTCCGCCACGACGGCGCCGCCGGCGAGAGAGAGGCAATAAACAGCTGTATAGAAAAGCTTAAAGAAAAACTCGCCGAAAATAACGAAAACGGAGCAAAACTCTTTGCCGAGTACGAACAGTGCAGACAAAAGCTTGCAGGGGCTGACGAGGCGTTAAAGAAGTTAAACGACGAGCGCCTTGCCTATACCGTCGGCATAGAGCGTAGCACGGGCGACAGTAAACTCTTTAAGGAACGTGCAGGCGCGGTAAGCGAAAGGTTAAAGCAGGTTCAAGACGACTTGGCATACTCTTTAAAGAGAATGGGCGACGTCGATAAGGAAATACGCAGAAGCGAGAGCTATGCGCAGAAGAATCAAGAGAGAATAGTTAGGCTTAAAGGTCAGTACTCCGCCTTACAGGAGGAGATTGCAGAACTCTCCGAAAGTATTACAAACTACGAAATGGCTACGGGCGAACACAGAAAAAAGGTTATGGAGGCGTTAGCCGACCTCTCCAAAATTAAGGAAAATATGGGTTCGCTTTCGGCTAAAAAGGAGTTCATTAAAGAACGCCTTACCGAAATGGACAACTCTATGGAAGAGCTTCGTGCCGACCATGCTAAACTTAAAGAGGAGTACGAAAAGTTAGTTGCCCTTCAAGGCGAACTCAACGCATACTTAGGCGACGAAAACCTTTTGTCCGAAGAAGCTACTAAGGCGGTTGCGGAAGCCGAGGAGAAGCTACAGGCACGTTTAAAGAGAATTTACGACTTAGACGCGGCAATAAGCTCTCTTCAGCAAAGCCTTAAAACCTACTCCGCGTTAAGGGACAGGTTCGAGTGTTACGTATATTCGGTAAGAAGATTGCTCTCCGCCTCAAAGAGTGAGGAAGAGAACGGTAGAACGGCACTTTCATCAAGGATTTTAGGTACTCTTGCCGACGTCGTCTCCTGTGATGAGGAATACGAAACGGCAATAGAGACGGCTATGGGTTCGGCAATGCAGAACATTATTACCGCCACCAGAGAAGACGCACAATATTTAATAGAGTACTTAAAGGCAAACAGGGCTGGTCAGGTGACCTTCCTGCCCTTAGACGCCTTAAAACCCCGTTTTGAATCACCGCAGATGCGCTCTGCCTGCAAGGAAAGGGGTGCAATAGGTCTTGCCACCGACCTTGTTAAATACGATAAAAGCTTCGACAACGTGGTGCAGTACGTTTTAGGCAATACCTTGGTGTGCGACACTATTGCAAACGCAACGGTCATTGCAAAAAGGTTCCCCAGAGCATTTAAGATAGTAACGCTCGACGGCGACGTAATCTCTACTTCGGGTGCGATGACGGGCGGTAGCCGTAGGGAAAATTCCGCTAACCTTTTAGCCAACGAGAGAAAGGTTAAGGAAATCGAAGAAGAGATTGCAAATCAAAAGAATGCTTTATCTAAGGCTGAAATTAAGCGTGACGAAGCTGTCTCCGAATTGGACGACGCCCGAATTTATAAGGAAACGCTGGGCGAAAAACTGCAGGAAAAGAGGTTACAGCTTGCCTCTGCAACAGAAAAGCTCTCATCTCTCGCCATACAGATTGCCCAAAAGGAGAGCGAGTACGGCATTTACAAGCAGTCGAAATTACAGCTCGAACAAAAGCTTTCAGAGCTTGACAATCAGTTCTCTTCAACGAGCGAGGGCGCAACTGCTCTTTCAAAGCAGTCGGACGAAACTACTTCGGAAATCGACTCTATGAGCGAGCAGAACGATAGGATTGTTAAGGAGCGTAACGCTAAGGTTGAAAAGCTTACTTCCATTCAGGTAGAGATAGCTTCCTTAGAGAGCGCAATGAAGTCCAACACGGACGCGGTTGAACGCGCTAACAAGGAAAAGGAAGAGTTGATTTTAAAGTACAGCAATCTCTCTAACCTCATTCCCGAATTGCAAAAGCAGAGGGACGAGCTTATGGAAAAGTCGGCGCGCGCCGCTCTTACCGCAGAAGAGCAGAAAAAGCTCGACGACCTCAACGCATCGATTGCAAACGTTGAAGGCGATAAGAAAAATCTTAACGCAAGGGTTGGCGAAATCGACGAAGAGAGGGCGAAAATTTCTGCCGAACTTGATTCCTTAACTCAAAAGCTTCACAATCAGGAACTCAATTTGCAAAAGGTCGATTCCGACCTCGAATTTTTGCAACAGCGTATAGAGGAGGAGTACCACGAGGATTACGAAGGCTGTCTTAAATATAAGGTGGAAAACTTCGATATCTCTTCGGCTTCTTCTGCAATAATCAACTATAAACGCCAGATAACTATGCTCGGCGCGGTCAATCCCACGGCGATTGAGGAGTACGAAGAGGTTAAGGAAAGGTACGACCGTATGACCGAAGAGAAAGCCGATATGGAAAAGGCTCTCGAAGACTTAACCAAAGGTCTTAACGAGATTAGGGACGAAATGCTCCGCATCTTCGACAACGGCTTTAATCTTATCAACGAGAACTTTAAGCGTACCTTTAAGGAGTTGTTCGGAGGCGGTAGGGCTGAATTACAGCTCGACTACACCGACTGCGACGACCCTTTGCAGGCAGGCGTGGAAATCGTTGCCTGTCCCCCCGGCAAAAACCTTACTAAAATTTCACTCCTTTCGGGCGGTGAGCAGGCGCTGACTGCAATAGCTATTCTGTTTGCAATCATTCAGATGAGACCTATGCCCTTCTGTGTGCTCGACGAAATCGAGGCGGCACTCGACGACGCCAACGTTGGCAGGTACGCAAGCTACCTTAAAAAGTTTGCGGAGCGCACTCAGTTCATAGTAATAACCCACCGTAAGCCCACTATGGAAAAGGCGGACGTTCTTTTCGGTGTTACTATGGAGGAAAAGGGCGTCTCCAAGATAGTTTCGGTTAAGCTTTCCGAGGTTGAGACAAGACTTGGAGGAGATACCGTATCTTAATCAGGCTTGGCGGTTGGTTTATACTGTATATCTAAAAAGAATAGAGAATAAATAATAAAGAATAAATAAGGTATATATGGGTATTTTTTCAAAAATTGCTAATGCGTTAAAAAAGACTAAAGAAAAGCTTTCAAGCGCAATAAATTCCCTCTTCGCTAAAAACAAACTCGGCGACGATTTCTATGATGATTTAGAAGAGATTTTAATCAGCTCGGACATCTCCGTTACTTGTGCGGAGGACATTGTAGAGGAGTTGAGGGAAGAGGTTAAGGAAGAGAAGTTAAAAGATAAAGAGTTCGTCATAGACGCTCTTAAAGATATTTTGGAAGAGAAGTTAGAGGAGGCTCCCGTCCCCGAAATTAAGTATCCTGCCGTAATTATGCTTGTCGGCGTTAACGGCGTCGGTAAAACGACTACGGTGGGTAAGCTTGCTTCCTACTTTTTAAGGCAGAAAAAGACGGTAACGGTTGCCGCCGCGGATACCTTCCGCGCCGCCGCGAGCGACCAGCTCTCTGTCTGGGCTGATAGGGCAAAGGTGCGTATAGTCAAGCACGAGGAGGGTAGCGACCCTTCCGCTGTAGTGTTCGATGCAATCTCTTCGGCTAAGGCAAGGGGAACCGACGTTGTAATTATCGATACTGCGGGAAGGTTACACGTAAAAGCTAACCTTATGGAAGAGCTTAAAAAGATGTCCAGAGTGGTTGCAAGGGAGTATCCTACGGCAAACTTCTATAAGCTTTTGGTTTTAGATGCTACCACCGGCAACAACGCCTATAATCAGGCAGACGTCTTTAATCAGGCTGTTGACCTCGACGGCATAGTGTTAACCAAGTTAGACGGCTCTGCGAAGGGCGGTTTCGTCGTATCCTTATGCGGTGATTTGCAAATCCCCGTAATCTTTGCCGGCGTAGGCGAAAAGATTGACGATTTGGAACTCTTTGACCCCGAAGAGTTTGTGGATAATATTTTATAACTACCACTTCGTAAATAATTCTCTGCGTATATACGTCGCAATAGTATCTCGTCCAATAAGCTACGCAATACTGTGTCGGGCTACGTTTTTCTTGGGTCATTTACGTTTTTAGTAAACTCCCCGACGAAAAGCCTCGTCCTCCTTGTCTTGCTTGCTTCTTGAACGAGGGACTGGGTTGGGTTGTAAACTTTACGTTTTGCCTCGGTCATTTACTATCTTTGTAAATTCCCGTTGACAAATCCGCAGGCTTCTGCTCTTGCTCGTTTCTCCGCAGAGGGACTCGGTTGGGTGCGGTAGGTAACTCGCCCACTTGGCTTCCCTAAAGAATAGGGAAGCTGTCGCCATAGCGACTGAAGAGTTTGATATAAAATGGTGTGGTAAGCCGTCATTGCGAGACGGACGGAACGTAAGTTACGGACGGTGTGGCAATCTCAAAGTCCTAAGCGATTAAAAAAAACAGGGTCTCCCACATTAGTAATTAAAACAAGGTAATAGAACCGCCCTTGCGCAACGCGTTGCGCAAGGGCGGTTCATTATATAACAAATTTACAATTATTGACTCACTTCCGTATTTTCAGGCGCAATTTTATTTATTGCTATTGCGCCAATAGTGTCTATTATATCCTTAATATCGTTTTCGTTGATGGCTACGGTATTTATTTCAATCGTCTGGGAGAGGTTTTCTCCTGCTTTTTTGCCTATCGATAGCGATTTGCCCTCCTGTCCATATGTATTTATAACAAGCGAAAAGGAAGCGGAAGCCGAAAAAGATTTCTTTTGAAGTAAGCCGGCAATCAACATACAGATGCCGATGATGCCCAAAATTGCGCCTATGGTTAAAAAGACGGGGTTTGGATTTGATTGAAGTTGAAATATAATTATAACAATAGCTATTACAATAAATATGCTACCGACAACAATCAGTGGAATTTTAGAACTCGGTTCTTCGATTTTCTTTGATGAATAGGAAGACGAAATTGATTTAATTGCATCTAATGGTATCTCGGTACGGCTGATTGTCTGTGGTGAGGTGTTGGTTGCTATAAGTCGTTTATTTGTAATTATAAGCGAATTTTCAACGTTACCTTCGTTGGTTGAGTCAACTGCATATTTCCAATCACGTATAATTGTTTCACCGCTACTTAAATTTAAAGCCATTTTCCTCTCCTTTGTAAATGATTAGTCTATTATGTCTTCGGGCTGGTTTTCCTCGTTCTCTTTGGCGATAGTTTTGCGTTTTTCCTCGTCGTCGTTTTGGTAACGTTTAAACAGTACGGTCAAAGCAAAAAACACAACCGCTCCTAAAAGAACGCAAATACCCCAAACAGTGCCTGCATAGATAAATACAAAAATACAGCCTGCTACGCATAGGGCAGAAATGATACAGCAAATAATTCTTAAAATCTTAAACATACTGCAATTATATAACTCTTTAAGGCAAAAGGCAAACGTTTAAGCAAAGTTACGTATTCCCCCGATGGCTACATAAATATAAAAGACATGCACGCGCACGCGCGCGTATGTGCATACGCGTATATATTATGTAATGGCATATGTGCATATGAAGATATGTGAAATTTTCACAAATTTTATAACAAATTAACGATTTAGGATTTTTTTAAAAAGTTTACGACAAGGTTTGACTTTATTCGTAAGGCTTGGTATTATATACAAGCTGTCGCGTGAGTGACTAAACAAAACTTAAAAACTAAGGCTTCTTAGGTAGCCGAAAGCAAAATAAGAATTTAAAAATTCTTAAAAAAGTTTTGAAAAATGCTTGACAAGTTAATTACGAATGTGATAAACTAAACAAGCTGTCGCAATGAGATAGCTCGGTGAAAAGCTCATAAGCCGATTCAAAACTTATGGTTCGGAAAGCTTCCGAAAAGAAATTAAAAAATTTCTAAAAAAAGTTTTGAAAAATGCTTGACAAAGTCTTAATGAATATGTTAAGATAGAAAAGCTCTCGCAAATGAGCACCGAACTGAAGTTCGGGTAACGCAGTTTAAAAATTGAATAGAAGGAAACGAATAAATTATCAATTTGATAATAAGTTTCTGTCAATAACTTTGAAGTACATTAGTACCACAAAGCAAAGTCAGCAAAGATAATAGACTTAAATAGTCGAGATAGAGCCATAAACTTTAAAAAGTTTGTGTTTTATACAAATTAAACTTAAGAGTTTGATTCTGGCTCAGGATGAACGCTGGCGGCGTGCTTAACACATGCAAGTCGAATGTAGTTTACTACATGGCGGACGGGTGAGTAACGCGTGAGCAATCTGCCCATATCTGGGGGATAACAGTTGGAAACGACGGATAATACCGCATAATATCATAGGAAGGCATCTTCTCTTGATCAAAGATTTATCGGATATGGATGAGCTCGCGTCTGATTAGGTAGTTGGTGAGGTAACGGCCCACCAAGCCGACGATCAGTAGCCGACCTGAGAGGGTGATCGGCCACATTGGGACTGAGACACG
>JBJEVA010000015.1:0-7462 GCA_051884115.1 Candidatus Coproplasma sp.
TGTTAAAAGGTAAGGGATATTCCCCCTTCTTTTCGGAGAGAAGTATAAGAAATCGCACAGGTGCCGATTACGAGGCAATGATACTCTACGCATTGTATTCAGCCGAAACAATGCTCGTAGTATGCCGTAACGAAGAGTACTTGCAGACCCCTTGGGTTAAAAACGAATATACAAGGTTTTTACGCTTAGTCAACGACGAAGAAAAGGAGAGCGACGCCATAACCTTTGTCTATTACGAAACACCTGTAGAGCGTTTGCCGGGTCGTCAAGGCAAACTTCAAGGCATAGATTTTTCACGCCGTGATGCAGACGGCAAAATTACAGACTTCGTAGAACGCCACACCCCCGAAGCTAAGGCAAGGAGAGAGGAATTAAAGCGCAAAAAGGCAGAAGAGGAGCTTAAAAAACAGGAAGAGGCAAAAGCTCAGGCGCAGAGAATTAAAGAGCTTGAAGAGCAATTAAATAAACTAAACTCCGCCTCAAATACAGGCTTAGGCTCTCTTTCAATGGAGCAGATGTTCGCCCAATTTAAAGAAATGGAGCGCAAACAGGCAGAAGAGGCAAAACGCAAAGCCGAGGAAGAAGCCCGTCAAAAAGCCGAGGAAGAGCAAAAACGCCTTGCAGAAGAGGCACGTAAAAAGGCGGAAGAGCAAGCTAAAAAAGAGGCTGAACTTGCCCGCCAAAAAGCCGAAGAGGCAAAGCGCAAGGCGGAAGAAGCCCGCAAAAAGGAAGAGGAGCAAAAACGCCTTGCAGAAGAGGCACGTAAAAAGGCAGAAGAGCAAGCTAAAAAAGAGGCTGAACTTGCCCGTCAAAAAGCGGAAGAGGCAAAGCGAAAAGCCGAAGAAGAAGCCCGTCAAAAAGTCGAAGAAGAGGCAAAAAAGCAAGCTGAAGAGGAAGCTCGTAAAAAGGCAGAGCAAGCCCGTCAAAAAGCCGAAAAGGCAAAGAAGAATGTAGCGAAACAACCTCAATCAACTGACGACTTTGAAATTGAAAACGGCGTGCTTAAAAAATACAAAGGTAAAGGCGGTGACGTGGTAATCCCCGACGGTGTAATAGCAATCGGTGATAGTGCGTTCTTTTATCGTGTAAGTTTGAAGAGTATAACCATTCCTAACAGCGTAACAAGTATAGGTGAATTGGCGTTCCGTGATTGCAGAAGCTTGACAAATATAACAATCCCTAACAGTGTAACAAGTATAGGTAAATCTGCATTTTGGGGTTGTAGCAATTTGTTAAGTGTTTCAATCCCAAACAGCGTAACAAGTATCAGTAGTGGTATGTTGCAAAGTTGCGATAATTTAACAAGTATAATACTCCCCAACAGTATAACGAGTATTGGCGGAAGCGCATTTAATGGTTGTAGCAGTTTGGCAAGTGTTGCAATCCCCGACAGCGTTAAAGAAATAGGCGATTATGCATTCCGTTGTTGCAGTAAATTAACAAGCGTAACAATTCCAAATAGTGTAACAAGTATCGGCTATTCTGCGTTCAGTGGTTGTATCAGTTTGACGAGCATAACCATAGGCAACAGCGTAAAAAGTATAGGCTATTCTGCTTTTGCAGGTTGCTATAAGTTAATCGAAGTAAAGAATCTATCTCCGCTTAAAATAAAAGCACGTTCATGGAATTATGGCGATTTAGAACGTCACGCAAAAAGAGTATATAGGGAAGGTAAAAGCTATTTATCGACCGATAAAGACGGATACACAATCTACGACGACGGAAAAGATAAAATTTTAGTTTGCTATACAGGTACTCAAACTGATTTAACTTTACCAAGCGGTATCACAGAAATCAACCGAAATGCATTCTATAATTGCTGTAACTTGACAAGCATAACAATTCCTAACAGCGTAAAGTGCATTAGATTTGAAACGTTTAAAAATTGTACTGGTTTGACAAATATAACAATCCCAAACAGCGTGAAAATTATCGATCGTTGGGCGTTTGAAGGTTGCAATAATTTAACCAGCGTTACAATGCCTAAATCACTCAAAGACATAAGAAAAGACATATTCCCCAAAGAACTTTTAGGTCTTTTCAGTAAATGCAAATTTATCTACACCTAATTAAACCACCAACAAACCCAACTTCGGCTCTGCCATTCGGCAGAGCCGTTTTTTTATACATAAGCCCACCTAACAAACCCTTTTCTCTATACCAAAATAAAATGTTGATTTTTCAACGTTTTCGTTTGACTTATTGGACATAATGCCTTAAAATAAATGTTGATTTTTCAACGATAGGGAAGAAACGGAGTAAGTTATGAATCAAAGATTTGAAAATTTCACCGTATATATTTTGCGCATAAACAAGCTTATAAAAAAGATTAAGCTTTTGGAAATGGAGGAGTACGGCTTAAAGTCCGTCCACGTAATGTGCGTGTATTTTTCTGCAAGGGAGAACGGCACTCTCACGGCGGCGGAACTCGTTCAGCTCACCTCGGAAGATAAAGGGGCGGTGTCGCGCGCGTTGGCTTATTTAATGCAAAAAGGCTACGTCAATTACGATTCCAAAAAGTACAACGCCCCCATCACGCTCACCGAAGAGGGTAAAAAACTTGCCGAGATAATAGACGCCCGTGCAGAATCTGCGGTAAACGCAGGCGGAAACTCTTTAACCGATTCGGACAGGCAATCTCTTTACCGTTCTCTTAAAACAATAGCAGACAACCTTGAAGAGTACAGCCACACCTTTAACAAGGAGTAAAAATGAATATCTTTAAAAAAATGTACTGCCGAATATTTCAGACAGTATTAAAAATAGCCCTACCCTTTTTGCCCTACAAATCGCCTGAAATAGTAGAGAGCATTGGCGATATCCCCCAGGTATTGGCTTGGAACGGCAAAATTAAACCCTTAATTGTAACCGACTCAACCATAAGAAGATTAGGACTTTTAAGCGGATTGGAAAAGTCGCTTAACCTTAAAAAAATACCCTACGCAGTCTTCGATAAGGTGGTTGCAAACCCCACAACCGACAACGTAAGCGATGCGTTAGAGGTCTATAAAAAGGAGGGGTGCGACAGCCTTATAGCCTTTGGAGGCGGTTCGCCTATGGACTGTGCAAAGGCGGTAGGCGCACTCATTGCCAAACCTAAAAAGAAGCTCGGGGACTTAAAGGGCATTTTAAAGGTGGGTAAAAAGATTCCCTATTTAATTGCAGTTCCCACCACCGCAGGAACAGGAAGCGAAACTACTTTGGCTTGCGTAATCGTCGATAGTCAAACCCGCCATAAGTACGCCATAAACGACTTCCCCTTAATACCCAAGTGCGCCGTACTCGATAGCGAAGTTACCGCGTCGCTCCCTAAAAGCGTAGTCGCAACGACGGGTATGGACGCCTTAACCCACGCAATAGAGGCGTATATCGGCAAGGGCGGAAACCGCTCTACAAGAAAGGACGCGTTAGAGGCGATAAAGCTAATCTTCGAGAATTTAGAAAATTCCTACACGACGGGCGAAAAGGTGGCAAGGAGCAATATGCTGATTGCCTCGCATAAAGCAGGCAGAGCCTTTTCTAAGGCATACGTAGGTTACGTTCACTCAATCGCCCACTCACTCGGCGGAAAGTATGATACGCCCCACGGCTTAGCTAACGCCGTAATCTTGCCCATAGTTTTAAAGCAGTACGGCAAAAGTATATACAGCTCACTCAAACGCATAGCCGTCTATTGCGGTTTTGCCGATAAAAATACCCCTTGCGAAAGGTGCGCAAAGGAGCTGATAACGCGAATAGAAAACTTAAATTATAAGTTGGGCATACCCACCCACTTAAAATTTATAAAGGAAGAGGATATCCCTCAGCTTGCCTATTATGCCGAAAAGGAGGCAAATCCTCTCTATCCCGTACCCGTACTTTGGGATAAGAAAAAGTTGAGCGAACTTTATTTAATCATAGGGGGTAGGCATCTTGGATAACAATCAGACAGTTGCTCAAATCGTAAGGGCGCAGAGGGCGTTCTTTAACAGCGGTAAAACGCTTGAAGTAGCCTTTCGCATAGCAAGTTTAAAACGTCTTTATAAGGCAATAGAGGACAATTTGGGCGAAATTCACTCCGCCCTTAAAGCCGATTTGGGCAAGAGTGCGGAGGAGAGCTATATGTGCGAAACGGGGCTTGCGCTAAGCGAACTCTCGTTTATGCTCAAAAACTTAAAAAGGTTTTCAAAGCCACAAAGGGTTAAAACACCCTTGGCGCAGAGCGTTTCAAAAAGCTATCGCCTGCCTTCGCCCTACGGCGTAACCGCGGTGTTAAGCCCTTGGAATTACCCCTTTCTACTTTCTATCGACCCCTTAATCGACGCTGTTTCGGCGGGGAATACGGTTGTGCTTAAAACAAGCGCAAACGCACCTTACACGGGCAAAGTCATAAAAAAGGTGGTGGAAGAGGCGTTTGAAAACGGACACGTCAACGCCCTCTGCGGAAGCGCAGAAGTCAACGAAAGTTTGTTAAAGGAAAAATTCGACTACATTTTCTTTACGGGCAGTAAGGGCGTTGGCAAAAAAATCTATGAGTCAGCCTCTAAAAATTTAACGCCCGTCACTTTAGAACTTGGCGGAAAAAGCCCCTGCATAGTCGAAAAGTCTGCAAATATTGAAATTTCCGCAAAGCGCATAGTGTGGGGCAAATTCTTAAACTGCGGTCAAACCTGCGTTGCGCCCGACTATATCTTGTGCGACAGTTCAATTAAGGATAAGCTCATTGAAGAGATTAAAAAGCAGATAAAATTACAGTTCGGCGAAAACCCTCTCGAAAATCAAAACTACGGTAAAATCGTAAGTGCAAGACATTACGAGAGAATTTGTTCGCTGATAGACGAAGATAAAATTTTCTGCGGTGGGCAAAGAGATGAAAAGGCGCAAAGGATTGCGCCCACAGTACTCGACAACGTTGTGCCTTCGGACAAGGTTATGGGTGAAGAAATTTTCGGACCCGTCCTTCCCGTAATGACCTATAACTATATTGAAGAGGCAATTGAGTATGTAAAAGCTAACGACGCGCCCTTAGCCTTCTATATTTTCTCAAACAACAAAAAGCTTATAAAAAAACTTACCACTCAAATAGGCTTTGGCGGAGGTTGCGTAAACGACGTGGTAATTCATTTGGCAACGCCCTATATGCCCTTCGGCGGTTTCGGTGAAAGCGGTTTGGGCAGTTACCACGGCAAATGCGGGTTTGAAACCTTCTCTCACTATAAAAGCATTGTAGATAAAAAAACTTTTATAGACCTGCCTATGCGCTATCAGCCCTTTAAAAAGTTTTACCAAAAATTAGTTAAATTGTTTTTGCATTAAAAACAAAAGCTTACCGCCGTGGCTGAAAGATTTTAGCCACGGCGGTATTTCTTTACAAATCAATTACTTAACAGGGAACTGAATTTCGGTTAAGTAGTCCTCTTCGCTCTCTTTGTTCCAACAGCCGTCAATATAGCACTCTCTGGGGAAATCTGCAATCTTTAAGCCGTTGTCCTCGATATACTTGATAATCAAATTGTAGGACGAACGCAAGTTGGCATAAGAACCCCTGTGTTGAATACAAACGCATTTAGCTTTGGGAATGGTGGTAAACTTAATATTCTTCGTCTCCACGCCAACGCTTTCAACCGCTTCAACGTAGCGAATAGCAATGTCGCTTTCACGGTACTCGCCGTCAAGGTAGTTTAAATAGCAATAGTTGGGTTCTACGCATTTAAGCGTAGGGTTAGCCTTTGCGCACTCACTGCCTGCCAAAAATACAAATTCTGCAATCTCGCCAAAGTTTTTAATCTTACCGTCCTTGTAGTAGGCGGTGAATGAGGGTATTTCCTTAATAAAAATCTGTTCTTTCATAGCTTGCTCCTTTTGCAATAGTTTAATTTTAAGGAGTTGAGAGTTGCACAAAAGTATCTGTTCGTCAATGCTCTTCTTTCGTTCGTCTAAAATTAAATTTAAGTCCTCTCCGGAAAAGACCCGTTTAATTTCTTTAACCGAAAGTCCTACGTCCCTAAGCTTTACGATAAATTCAACTTGTGAAAGCTGTTCCGCGGAGTAGTAGCGGTAATTGGTAAACTCGTCAACGTAGCAGGGCGTAATCAATCCTTGCTCTTCATAAAAGCGTAAAGCCTTAACCGTCATCTTGCAAAGCATTGAAAACTCACCAATCTTGTACATACTATTTCTCCTTACGCCTACAGTTTAAGCTATCCCCTAAAAGGAGAGTCAAGCGTATTTTAAAAAAAGTTTAAAAATTTTTTAATCTATCTCAACTTGCGAATAGCAAATTCTATCCCCTACTTCGATTAAAAGGTAGTTGGGCTTATTTACTCCGCAGGAATTTACACCGACAACGTTGTTAAAGACAAAGCTCCTATGCGTATGCCCGACGACCATTAAGTCGTACCCGTTATTTAAAACCAACCTCTCAAATATCCCGTTCTTCATAATCGAAAGCTGTTCAAAGGGATAGGGGGCATCTTTATCACTTATTAAAAAATGTGCAAAGTGCAATCTTTTGCCGTTAAACTCAACCGTCAGTTCAAGGGGCAAACTCCTTAAAAATTGCAGTTGCCTTTCGCTAAGCTTAGCCCTCTCCTCATCGTAATAAGCTTTGTCCTTTATAACGTCGCTGTCAATTTCCACACCCTTTATTAGGTACAACTCGCAGTTGCCTAAAAGACAGGTCGCGTCGGAATTTATAAGCCTGTCTAAACACTCGTTGGCGTTTTCACCCTTAGAAAAGATATCGCCTAAAAATATAACCTTGTCAGCCCCATCATTTTTAATTTGGTTAAGAAGCTTATCTAAGGCTTCTAAATGCCCGTGTACGTCTGTAAATACTGCAATCTTCATAATTAAAACCTAAATACGTTTATATAGTAATAAAAGTATTCGCCTATGTCAAGAGGAGAATAAAATATTATTTCCTGTTTAATTTACTCGGCAAACCAAAAATTAAACGCCGTGCGGTGAAAACCGCACGGCGTAAATATAATTTAGTTCAAAAACTTATAAGCAATTATTCTTTGCCTGCAAGTTTCTTATAGCCTTCAAGTCTTGCCTTAGCAGACTCTTCGGTTCTCTTGAAGAGTTCGCCTGCAACCTCAGCGCCCTGAGTCTTAACAAGTGAAGCATAACGTGTTTCGCCTGCAAGGAATGCCTGGTAGTCACCGGTAGGCTCCTTAGAGTCAAGGGTGAATTCTTCGGTTTCAGGGTTGTATCTGTATAACTGCCAGTAACCGCAATCAACAGCCGCCTTCTCTTCGAGCTGGCTCTTGGTCATGTTGATACCGTGGTTGATACAAGGAGCATAGCAGATAATGAGTGAAGGTCCGTGGTAAGCTTCAGCCTCGGTAAGAGCCTTCAAAAGCTGTGCAGGGTTGGAACCCATAGCGCACTGTGCAACATATACGTAGCCGTAGGACTTAGCAATCATACCTAAATCCTTCTTCTTAACTCTCTTACCTGCGGAAGCGAACTTAGCAAC
>JBJEVA010000016.1:0-7368 GCA_051884115.1 Candidatus Coproplasma sp.
ATCACCAAAACTAAAATATCACAAATGTTATTATCAGTATTGACAAATTACAAACAAAATATTAAAATATAATTGATTACATATGTAATATTTAATTTGCGTTATTATTGTTAAGTGATTTTTACTAGTTAAGATTGATAATAAAATCTAAAATTCATTACTATTGGAGGTTATATGAAAAGGTTGAGAAAATCTATATTATGTACAGTGATTGTTGCTCTTGTTTCATTGACTTGCACATTCTTTGCTGCCTGTGATTTGATGAACACAAGAATCAAGTATTCTCTATATTTTAGGGTAGATGGCGAAGTGTATGCGACAATAAGTACGACCGGCGATGAGGTAATACAGATACCTTCCGATCCTGAAAAAGAAGGATATACTTTTGATGGTTGGTATTGGGATGATAACGAATGGACCAAACCTTTTACGGCAAACTCGTTGCTTGACGCTCCCATTTCAAGTAATATGTCTGTCTTTGCTAAATTTGTTGCAGAGCATGATCATTCATTCTCTAATGAATGGTCCTATGATGCTGAATATCATTGGCACGATTGTTCTTGTGGAGAAAAAGAAGCATATTCAACACATGTTTGGGGTGTATGGAATATTGTAACTCCTGCAACAGAAACTAATAAAGGATTAGAGGAACGTTTGTGTGCAATATGTGGTCAAAAAGAACAGAGAGATGTAGATAAACTTGAACACATACATGTGTTTGACCAAGAAGTAGTTGATGATAAATATTTTGTGTCTGCAGCTAACTGTACAAGTGGTGCTATTTATTATAAATCATGTTCTTGTGGTGAAAGCGGTTCCGAGACCTTTGTTTATGGCGATCCGGTACATAATTATGTGAATACAGTAGTTAATCCTACCTGCGATACACAGGGTTATACCATTCATAAATGTAGCATTTGTCATACAAATTATGAAGATGCATATGTAGATAAATTAACGCACGTATTAACATATCATGAACCTCAAAATCCTACCTGCCTTACATCTGGTTCGGCGGAGTATTGGACGTGTTCTTTGTGTAATAAAATATTTAGCGATAGCCAAGGATTAAATAAATTAGACATCATTCCTGTTTTAAATGCGACAGGACACGCATATTCTTCTGATTGGTCTAATGATGCAACCTATCATTGGCATAGCGCAACTTGTGAACATACCAGTGAGATAAGCGATAAGGCTCAGCATACTTTTAACGAGAATTACATCTGCACTGTATGTGGTTATGAAGATACGGGGTTACACGGCACAGACGTTGCGGCGAATACGTTAAGTCTGAATGGAAATAATTTGAGTTTAACCGTTTCTAATTCTATAACGTCTTATTCGTTTGCAAACGAATTTACGGTAGCCGATAAGGCAAGCTGGGTTATATCCAAAAATATTGAAGGTACGGAAGTAATAGCAAGCAAAGCAATATCTTTGACAGAAGGTGATAACGTTTGTTATTTGCTTGTTACAAATGGTGCAGATGTTGGTCTTTATACGATTACAATTCATAGAAAGGCTAATTATACCGTTACGTTTAATACTAACGGTGGTACCGCTGTGCAATCGCTAATCGTAGAAGAAGGTGGTTTTGTCACTGCGCAGACAACGACAAAACAAGGTTATACGTTTGTTGAATGGGATTATGATTTCAATCAGCCTGTAACAAGCAACATTACCATAAATGCTGTATGGTCTGCAAACAATAATACAGGTTATAAAATTGAATATTATTTGCAAAATCTTGAAAACGACGAATACACGTTAAAAGAATCTGTAGTTGCTTATGGTACGACAGATGCAACCGTTAACGCTACAATTAAAACGTACGACCATTTCTCTGTTGTTAATGATTCAGTAAGCGGTACGGTAAATGCAGACGGTTCAACCGTTTTAAAGGTTTACTACACAAGGGATAGATATACTGTAACTTTCGTTGGTAATGGCGGTACGTTAGTAAGCGGAACGGAAACTCAAACTGTTAAATATCTTGGGTCTGCCACTGCGCCTACTTATAGTCGTTCTGGGTACAATTTCAACGGATTTGATAAGTTATATTCTGCTGTATCGCAGGATATCACTGTGACTGCTCAATGGACAGAGGTTGCAAAGCAAGACTATGATATGTCAAATGTCGTTTTCGCAAATTCATCGGTAACTTATAACGGAGAGGCTCATTACATATATGCCACAAATCTGCCTACAGGCGTCACTGTAAGTTATGAGAATAATGGTCAGGTTAATGCAGGTACTTATACAATCACTGCAAAATTCAGCGGTGATACCGAACATTATAATTTAATTCCCGATATGACGGCAATGTTGACAATTAAAAAAGCCACTTATGATATGAGTGGTGTACTGTTTAGTGATAAAAGCTATACTTATAACGGTCAAACCCGTAATATTATAATTTACGCTTATTCGCTTCCAGACGAAGTATCTGTTACATATTATGTGGACGGAGAAGAGTTTACCGGTGCAACCGACGCTGGAACATATGAAATAGTAGCCGTGTTTAGTGGGGATAAGAATAATTATAATGCAATTTCTAATAAGACTGCTACATTGACAATAAATAAAGCTACAATAAGTTTAGATGGCATAATTTTTAATGATGAAGAAATAACTTACGATGGAAATATTCATTCGATCACAGTTAAAAATCTGCCTTCAGAAATTAATGCTGAAGATATTACCTACTATTATAATAATGAGCAACTTGATGGCGTGTCTGCGGTTGGAGAATATACCGTTATTGCAACTTTCAATGTTTCTGAGAACTATGAAAACTTGGGTAATTTAACAGCAAAATTAACTATAATAAGAAAAAGTTATGAGGAGAAGTATGCTCAATATGGTGTTTTAGGTAAAACAGTAGATTTGGTTAATGCGTCAGAGTTTACTACTCTGTCTGGGGCTAAAAATGTATTTAACGATGAATTGTTCTATATTGACGTTTATCGTGAGGATTTAGGCAAACAAGAAGGTTATACCTCAAGTTCTACTAATATTTCTGAAACAATGAGTGATTTTAGTGCCTCTATGGATTTGAAAGTAGCATTTGGTTCACGAACTAATAAAAATGGCGGATTTTTAACAAATAAATTACCTTCATTTAGTATTGATGTGAGTGGTTCATATGAGAAGAAGAAAAAGAGTCAAACAAATGAATACTACTATACATATAGCTATATTATGAGTGGTTATAGAGTTGATATTAGTGGCTATAAAGACCCCTCTTCCTTTAAAGACCTTCTTTCAGATGAATTGATGCAAGATGCTTTAAAAATTAGAAACAATACACTTACACCTGAACAATTTATAAAGAAATGGGGTACGCATGTTATCATGTCTGCCATATATGGTGAGAAAGTTGAAGTTTCTTATGCAAGCATAGCTAATAATATTGAAGACTCAACAGAGTGGAAAGCTAATTTAGATGCTGAATTTTCTAAAAGATTTTTAAAAACGGGTTTAAATATTGATGCCTCGTTGGGATCAAGTTCTATAAAGTCATCAGTGACATCTAATACTATTCAAAATTTTGCTATAAAAGTAACATCTAAAAAAGCGTTATCGGCAACAAGTCTGGATGATTTTACGTCTTCTTATCAAACTTGGTTGGGTGGACATGAAGATGGAACGGATTATAGTATTTTTAGTGATGTGCCTGATGAAAGTCTTTATTGCATTTGGTATCTTCTCGGTGAAGAATATAATGATGTAATCCAAACTATGGATACTTATATGCTTGGTCAATGTTCTGAATTATATCAAGAAAAAATTGATGCAATAAAATCATTTTCTATTGCAGATGATTTAGAGTTCGATGAAGAAACAAAAACTTTATCCATTAGCTTGAATTACTATCAGGAATGTGGAAATATAAAAAACTTTAATGGTTATGAAAACTTTGATGGGGTTATGAATCTTACTCCTTATTGGAACGGAATACAAATTGAAAAAATAATAGTTAACGGCTCTTATGGGCTAAGAAATTCAAACGGGCAGATAATTGAAACTCTTATTGACGGATTAACTTTATCATTCGATAAGGACTGGATAGGGGATATTGATATTACTCTAAATAATGTAGGAGTATATACTGCTAATGAGAACGGGTTTATCGATATTTCAGCTATTAGCCGTGATATCAGCGTTGCGCTTGATTATAATGGATTAAATAAAATTATAGGGCATGATGGAACTAGCGCATCTGAACCGCAGTCGGCTTTAATATTAAAAGATGTGGTAATAACTTCTTCCGATAGTTCATCGTCATTAGAGATTTACGGAGGTAACGGGATAAATGGTGAATCAGCTGGTTCAAACGGACAAGATGGTGCCAATGCTATAATTGTTGATAATCTTTTTATAGATGTGGTTGGTATAGTAACCATTTACGGTGGTGAAGGAGGCAAAGGGGCGAATGGATACAACGGTGCAGATGGTAAAAATGGAGAATCGAACATAGGGTTAGATGGGTATGGTACTGACGGGGAAAATGCTAGTACAGATGGTGGAAATGGTGGAAAAGGCGGTAATGGTGGCTATGCTGTAATCGTTACGAATTGTTTTGAATTAATTAATGGAAGCATAAATCTTTATGGTGGTAATGGCGGTGACGGCGGAAAAGGCGGTGACGGCGGAAAAGGCGGTGACGGCGGAAGCAGTGGTTATTTCAATGTAACAACTTTTATCGCAACAACTTATCATTGTGCAATAGATGGCGCGAATGCAGGGAATGGAAGCAAAGGCGGTGACGGCGGTAATGGAGGATTAGGACAGAAAGCTATTTCAGATGAATATAAAATTAAAGTCGCTTCTAATGTTGTATATGTTTTAACTGATGGCATGTTAGGTAACGGTGGTGATGGTGGTAATGGCGGCGACGGCGGCAAAGGTGGGGATAGCGGAGGTCGTCCTGCTTATGATGCTGGTGGTTGGTATTGGATGGCTGATGAGTATAAAAATAGTGCAGGAGGCTATGGCGGCAATGGCGGCAATGGAGGAAAAGGTGGTATCGGAGCAGTAAACGGTATTTCAGGGAATGGCGGCAATGGCGGATTGTCAGGATATCAAACAGCAATTAAGTATAATGCTAGTGACGGTTCTCTTGAGCCTGTATTAATGCCGGAGAGATATGGGCAAGATGGTGTAACTCCATAATTTATCATTTAGATAATTAAAGGCTAATTGAGTCTTATATTATGTTTATTATTTGAACATAATAAAAATTTGCTTTTGTTATTTATTATTCTAAATTGTATAATATAATAAAAAAAACAATCACTTCATTAAAAACAAGTAGAGTGTTCGGATAATTAACGTTAGGTTCACCAACAAGTGTCTAAATCGAACCACCTTTTGGTGGATACGATTTGGACACTTTTTTTTGTTCTGTACGGTTTCGAGAACCCTAATCGGTGACGCGATTGCGAAAAATATTTTACCTATAATACCAACTAATCTTCGACCAATCGCTTTTCCATCGCAACTTTCGTTGCTCCTTACTCCCCACCGCTTGCGGTGGCACGGAGGCGTCAGCAGAAGTAGTCCCGTACGGGTCACTTGCTTTGTCAAAATAAGCTCACGCATAACTGCCATAAGTAAAATTTGTATTGGGTTAGGCTGATTTTTTACATTGGCTTTTACTGTTAGATTGAATATAATCTTTATATAATCAGGTATGGGTTTAGCTCATACACCCCCGGACGATTAAATGTACCGGGGATTTTTTATTGCCATAAAAAGTCCGGATAACGGGAAAGTTAATAAACGGTTTGCCGTTTATTGTTTTGATTGGAAGGTAAATCTGCCTAATGGAAGGGTATTATAAAGCTTGATTATTTGTTATGCTTGCAACTTGATTTTCTAAAAAACCTATTATATAATATAATTAGTAAGATATAGTTAATAGCAATGGGGCTAACGGTAGCCTATAAATTTATATTGTTATAAATAACGTTAACCGAAAAAGTTGTTATAAAAAAGGAGGTTTGTTGTGATAACACGTAAAAATTCTGTCTTTACAATTGTAATGTGCGTTATACTTGCTATGTGCATATCGCTTAGCGCGTGTAACAATTTAACCGACTCTGCGGACGGCAAGCAAGACGTCAACCTTACAGACGAAAGTGGCGTCGCCGTTTCGGGTAAGTTTGAAAGTGGCGTTCAGCTCGTCGTTGAAGAGCTGGCGGGTACCAATAAGACAGAAGCAATTGCAAGCATTGCAGACGAGGAGTACTACAAAGACGGGGCTGTTTACGTTTACGATATTTCTGTTGTAAAGGACAGCGTAAAGGTTCAGCCGTCTGGCAAGGTAAAGGTTACCATTGACGTAGCAGGGCTTGATACGCAAAAGCAGTACAAGGTATTCCACGTAAAAGACAGTGGTGCGGTTGAAACTATTTCGCCACAGATTGTAGGCGGAAAGCTTGAGTTTGAAACGAGCAGTTTTTCCTACTTCATCGTTGCAGAGGAAGATACCAGGGCAAAAGTTCAGGTAAGCATCAATATCCTTCCTCTGGCGGCATACGGTGTGCTTAAAGTAAACGGCAAGTTATACCCCGACGCCGCAAGCTATAAAACCACTCATTACGAGGGCGACGAAATAACCGTGGAGGCAATAGCCACAGAAGGTCACCATTTTATAAAATGGTTAAACGAGGATGATAAGGTTCTCTCCGAAGAGCTTGAGTATAAGTTTACCGTAGCTAAGAATAGCATATCCTTCGGAGCGGTATTTACAGAAAGTCACGTTGTCGAGTATGCGAATATAACCGAAGATGAGCACACCGAAACGTGTAAATACGGCGACTACAGCAATACCGTAGCCCACGAGTTTATTAACGAAGAAATCTTAACCGAGGCTACCTGCGAGCATACGGGCGAAAAGAAATTAGTCTGCGTTTGCGGAAAGAGCAAGATTGAAACTATCCCCCTCGCCGACCATAACTATGAGGACGGTGTTTGCTCCACGTGCGGGAAAACGCAGACTTATGTTCGCGTCAATGCGAACGGCGTGGAAAACCCCAACGGTGCATACATAAAAATGGGTAAGACCTATTGCGAACAGGTGCGCGACGGCGACATTGAAAACGCGCTTTACGAAATAGCCGGTAGCCCGTATTTATCGCTTGAAAACTGGACCCCGTTCGACTTCGGCAACGGCGACAGCGGTGAAAACGCAACCACCTATTATTGCGACGTAGAATATAACGGTCTTAATTACCGTGGCGTGTATATCAAAGAGTCCCGAAAGGACAACGACAACACTCAAACGACGAGCAGTCGCTATTGGTCGGGTACCTATTGGTTTGAACAGCGCACCGCAATGTGGCAGATAGTCAAAGAGCA
>JBJEVA010000017.1:0-7230 GCA_051884115.1 Candidatus Coproplasma sp.
CTCCCTCATATATTTGAAGAAGAAGGTCAATAAAATACAGCGAATGTGCATACCGTCCTGGTCGGCATCGGATAATATTATTACCTTTTTATATCTCGTCTTTTCGACGTCGAAGGAGTTGTTAAACCCAGCGCCTATGGCAGAAACAAGGGTCTTGATTTCCTCGTTTTGCAATGCCTGCAAGGCAGTCTTTTTCTGTACGTTTAAAGGCTTTCCCCTTAAAGGTAAAATAGACTGAAACTGCCTTACCCTTGCCTGTTTTGCCGTACCGCCTGCCGAGTCGCCCTCTACGATAAACAGTTCGTTCATATCGGGGTTCTTGCCCGAACAGGGGGCAAGCTTGCCGATAAGATTTAACCCGTCGTTGTCGTTTTGAGCTTTCGCTACGTCCCTTTCGGCACGGTGTTTAATTCTGTCGTCTGCGGCGAACTTTGCCTTTTTTGCAATCTCGTCAAAGGCGGACTTGTTGCCCCTAACCCCTATTAAATGGGCAAGCCCTTCCATTACCGCCTGCTCAACAGGCGCTTTTGCCTCGGGGTTGCCGAGCTTAGTCTTTGTCTGCCCCTCGAACTCAACGTTGTTCATTTGAACGGTGAGTACAGCCGTTAAGCCTTCCTTTACGTCGTCTGCGACAAAGGGGGCGTCCTTAGCCTTTAAAAAACCGTTGGAACGGGCGTAGTCGTTTACCGCCTTTAATAGTCCGTTGTGGAAGCCGGCTTCGTGATAACCGCCCTCTACGGTTGAAATATTGTTTACGAAGGAGTACAAGCTCTCCTCGTCTGCCTTAGTGTGGGAAATGGCGAACTCAATCTTAATTTTACCTGCAGGTGCGCCCTTAACCTGAATGTCTTTAACCGTCGAATAGTACAAAGGCTTTTCGTACAAAGCCGTCTGACCGTCGTTTATAAAGTTTACGAAGTCAACCAGACCGCCGTCGTACTTATACGACACGGGTTCCTTTTGGGGGAGGAGTACCTTTTTAACGGTAAGCTCCCCGTCCTCGTCGCTCTCTTCCATTTTGTAGAGCTTTCTCTCGTCGATAAAGTTAATTTTTAAGCCCTTGTTTAAAAAGGCAAGTTCCTTTAAACGTTTGGAGATTGTATCGTAACTCCACTCCACCGTTTCAAAGACTTCGCTATCGGGCATAAAGCGGACGAGCGTTCCCTTTTTAGAAGTCTTTTCCTTGGTGTCTTTAAGGGCGGAGGTGGGTATTCCGCACAGCCATTTCTTCTGCTTTTTATCGTAAGAAGAGGTGAACTCCATTGTAAACACCGTCTTACGGCGGACTTCTACTTTAAGCCACTTGGATAGGGCGTTGGTCACCGACGCGCCCACGCCGTGCAGTCCGCCCGAGAAAGCGTAGTTACCGCTATCGAACTTACCGCCTGCATGGAGCTTTGTGAATATCAGCTCAACTCCCGACATACCCGTCTTTGTGTTTATATCGGTGGGCATACCCCTGCCGTTGTCCTCTACCGACGCCGAACCGTCCTCGTGCAAGGTTACGCTTATTTCGTCTGCGTAGCCGTTAGCCGCCTCGTCTATGGCGTTATCGACGATTTCCCAAAGGATATGGTGCAAGCCCTTTACGCCCGTCGAACCTATATACATACCCGGGCGTACCCTTACCGCCTCTAACCCTTCCAACACTTTTAAGTCGTCGGCGTTATAACTCTTTTCTGCCATTGTCTTTCCCTATATCGTAATTTATGCGGAAAATATTCCGCCATTTATAATTCTACCATATATAGTATAAAAATGCAAGTGCGACACGACAATTTGTATAAGTATAAATTAACATATTTAGCGTTTGACAAAACAAAAAAACACGGAAAGGCTCCGTGTTTAATTTGTAACATTTAAATTTAATTTATCGCCTTGACAGCCGACGGCGTTAAAAGCTTAGTCTGTTCCGCCGACCTCTACCACGTCAACCAAAGGTAAGTCTTCCAACGTAAGATTTTGGTAGTGGAGAAGAAGCGCTATGGCGTTTGCGGCAAACATAACCATAGTAATTTCCGTATTCTGCCAAATTCTCGCCGTGCTGACCGTATCGACCCTGATAAAGCCGTATTCCTTACCGTATGCCGATATCTTGCAATAGAGGGTGGACATTATGCCCTGTTTTTCAAAATCCTTCAAAATATTTGCGTATGACGCATTATTTAAGTGACAGGTTTGATTAACGCTCATATATCCCGCAGAATTTATGATTGCCTCTATTTTGTCATAGTCGATATGTTCAAAATCCTTTTTAAGCGACAGCGTAAACACAGTGCTGTGATTTATGCCGTTGTGCGTTTCCAGACAGATATGGTCGAACATATAGTTGGAGATAAGGCTCCTAAACAGGGCGGAAATGGAGAGCGAAAGGTTTTCACCGCAAGCGGTAAGGCTGGAGAATACACTGCAACACTGTTGCATTGCGGTAAGCTTTTTATCGCGGTTCTTTTCAAGCGAAATGTTTCCGTGCTTTTCGGGAAGGTAGATTATAAAGCAGTTTCTGCCCTTCATCTTTGCACGGTACAACGCCTTGTCCGCCACCGTCAACAGTTCTTCACGGTTGTTTGCGTTTAAGGGATACCTCGCAATTCCTATAGATACGGTTACGGCAAGATTGGGAATACCTTCAAACCTGACTCCGCCTATATTCATATCGATAAGATGACCGTACTTCCATACGTCGTTATACTCATACACGCCGTCGAAAGCAACCATAAACTCGTCGCCTCCGTAGCGCGCCACAACGCCTTTATCGCCTATAAGCTTTACGAAATATTGTGCCGTCTGATTGATAACCTTATCGCCGACAAGATGTCCGTAGGTATCGTTTACGTTTTTAAAATTGTCTATATCAATAAGAAAAAAACTGAAATTTCTCCCCTTAGAAATAAGCCACTCCACATAGCCGAGCATAGCGTCTCTGTTCAAGAGACCCGATAGCCCGTCGTAAGAATGGCTAAGGTCCATATCTTTGAAATATTCGTTGTTTTTCCAAGCTTCTTTTTCGGTACCCATAAAACACACTTTAACGTAAATACAGGATTATATTGTAGAATATATTCACATTGAGTTGATTATATCATAATCTTTGTTTTATGTCAATACCTTTCATAAAATGTTATAAAGTAATATTGTATGATTACAATATAGTTTAGGATATTTACAATAAAAGACCCCCGAATATTCGAGGGTCTTAGGTTTATATTGATTGTTGTTTAATTACTGTTCGTCGGCGGAAGCTTGCTTCTTACCCTTACGCTTTCCCTTCTTATTTACCGTCTCTTCATAAACGGAGTCTATGTCGCCCTTATCTTTAGGCTTAATGACAAGGAGTAATACAAGTGCGATAAGGCATACGCCTGCAACCGAGAAGAGAATGATTGAGGTAAGGTTCTTCTCTAACCAATCGCTTTCGCCTTTTAAGGAAGTAGTCTTAACCGAAGCAGATACTGCGGTATATAATTCCTGACTTATCTGCGAAGCTTTATCGGTAAGCGTAAGCTCTACAACGTAGAACTCTTCAACAGAACGGGGAGTAAAGCTTACTGAATTTGCGTTCCATTTAAGCGACTTACACATTTCGTAATTGGCGTCTGTCTCCAAAAGCGAGGCAACGGGCTTAACCATAGTGAAATACTTGCTTGTCTTAACCGTCTTATCGGTAAACATATCAAGTTCGGTTAAATCGTCGTTTATAAGCTTATCGATGTTCGCAAGGAAGGTATCGTAGTCGATAGCTATTCCCAACTCCTCGTTCATCTTATTTCTGTCAAACACGTATAAGTTGTAAGAGGTCGTATAGGTACCTGAAACGCCGTTGATTTTAAAGCTGATTCCGCTGTAAGAGCTATCGACGTATGCGAGAGAAATCTTTTCGGGGGCTTCTGCCGTAGCTTCCTTATAGCCTACGTAGAACTCGAAGAAGGGAAGGAGTTCTGCATTCTCCTTTTCCCATATATCGCCCGTAGCAATTTCTTTCCACTCTATTCCGCCGTCCTCTGCCTTAACAGGATAGAGCATAGGATTGCCGAACGAATCGGTGATAAAGATTGTAAATCTGTAATGAACGTCCGCGTCGGTAAGGCTAATCGAAATGTTGTTTACGCTAAGCGAAGTAGCCGAACCCGAATCCTTTGCCTTATAATATATTGAATATTTATAGTCGGAAGAGTTTAAATAACCGTCGAGAGTAGCAAAGTCGAAATCAATCAAATTGCCCTGTTCGTCTTTGAGGTCGTCGAAGGAGGGGAGATAGAACTTGCTGTCCGAACCTGCGTATAATTTTCCGCCTTCCAAAGCCGAAATAGCCTCGTCAATCTTTCTTTGATAAGCGTCGCGGAACGCCTCCACGCTCTGCTTATAAGATTCAAGAGGAGCGCCCACCGCTACGGTTGAGTCAACCGCCGATAAGCCGTCGCTTTGAGCATAGGTAAGCCCCTTCTTCTCTTCCTCGCTAATAAGCTTAATGAAGTTGGAAGACTTGGTTGCATCGTCTTTAAGGTCGGAGGAGTAGATGTCGATAAGAGCGTCTTCCTTTGCGTACCAATCGACGAAGACTTTATCGCTCTTTGCGGTGCTACCGCTTCTGTCTGATATTTCGTAATAAATCTTTACAAGTCCATAGACTTCGTCGTCTAACAGACTTCTGGGAACAAAGCTTTTTTCGTCCCTTATAATTCTTATGTTAGAGCTTGAAGTTACTTCGATAAAGGGATTTTCGTACTCGGTAGCGCCGGAACCCTCTCCCTCGCCTTCGTTTTCTTGTGCGTCGGCTTTTGTATAATCAGTCTTATCGTAATCGAAATCGGTTGCGCCGTACTGGTCGCCCGTTAATACGTAATAATATGCGGTAGCACGGGTGGAGGTACCGAGGACGTCTATTACCTTATAACTGAAATTGATTGCGGAGCCTTCGATAAGATAGGAAGGCGTTGAGTTAAAGCAAATAACGGGTGACGCGTTATCGAGAACTTCCATTTTATATTCGGTATTGCCGTTCTCGTCCTTTTTAGGGTTGCCGTCGGAATCCTTTAAAACCGTTTTAAGTTCAAAGGTCTGTCCGTTGATATCGTATAAAATCATATTAGCAGACGCTCCCGCCTCCGCATCGTCTGCAAACTTTGCGCTGAAAGTCAGAGGTGTTACAGCTGTGTCACCCGAAGATACGTACGTTGCATAGGATTCATAGACGTTTTCAAACCTTGCGCCGTAGTCGTTACCGTTGATGAGAATGGGGTAACCGCCGTCGGTGTATTCACCGAAAGCAATTTTAATATGTGCAGACGCGTCGCAGGTTGCTACCGAAGTTAAAACCGTGTCGTCTTCAAGTTCGTTAACAACGGATACGTTGAGCTTACCCTCTTCCGTTTCGGAAGGGGTGAACACCACAAAGTTTTGAGTAATCTTATCCTCTGTCAAAACGTGTTGTTGCGACTGGAAGGCGATTACGTACCTTTCAAATTCAACACCGCTGAAACCTATCTCCATAGAGAAACGTTTTTCTACGTAGGGAGTAGATGCATTTTCGTCGGTGTTAGCCGTCTTCCAAGCATACGCAAGGTTTTGACGGTAGCTTACCGTTTCGTCCTTTTCGATAGAGAACATCGTGTATGCCTTACTCTCTCCCCCTACGGTTTCTTCGGGGGAGTAAGTAACCTCCGCGCCCCTTATTCCCGTATAGAAAATTTTGGTACCGTCGAGCTGTTGGTGGTAGTCGTCGGCGCCGTATGCCTTAGCAGTACCGCCGAGAGCTAACGCTCCGCAACCGGTTGCCACAACCGCTGAAAGCAAGAGTGCCGTCGCTAATGTTTTTTTAGACTTAATTTTGTTCATTTTTTAACCCTGTGCGTTTAACGCAAAAAACGAGTATAAGGCATTTTAAGCCCCTAACCTACGCTTAGCTTTCGTGCCGTAGCATACAGCCGTTAAGCCAAATTCCGTAATTTAAAGGGAAAACGCCTTTATAATTTTATTATAATCCCGATAATTTTACAATAAAGAGCCAAAGCTTGTCAATAAGTTTTAACTCCTACCGACTTTTTTGTTATTAAATCGTAACAATTTATGTGCTTTTAACGCAATAATAATTTTAATCGAGTTCTATTTTGAACTTTTTCCAAACACCCTCTTCCTTAGGAGGCTCGGCTTCAAACCTCATTCTTTCACCCGTGGTGGGGTGATTGAACCTTAAAGAGTATGCCCAGAGAGCGAGCTTACCTTTAACCGCCTTTTCTCCGCCGTAGCGCATATCGCCATAGACGGGACAGTTAATGGAAGCCATCTGTACCCTTATTTGGTGTGTTCTGCCCGTGTGAAGATTTATTTCGGCAAGCGAAAGTCCGCCGTTCTCTTCCTTAATCTCGTAGTCGAGAGAGGCAAACTTTGCGCCCTCTTCCGTCTGAGTGCAGACATAGACCATATTGTTGACGGTGTTCTTTTTAAGGTAATTTTCTAAAACCGCCTTTTTGCGCGAAGGGGTTCCGCAGATGACGGCAAGATATTTCTTTTGGAAACCGCCGTTCTTCATCTGCTCGGTCAGCCTTGAAGCGGACTTAGACGTCTTTGCATAGACCATAACTCCGCCCGTAGGTCTGTCTAATCTATGCACAAGCCCTAAAAATACGTTGCCGGGCTTATTGTAAGTAGTCTTTATATACCTTTTAACACAGTCGAAAAGGTTGTCGTCTCCGCTTTCGTCGGGACAGCAAGCCACGTTCTGAGGCTTTAAAACTACTATTATGTGGTTGTCTTCGTGTAAAATTATAAGTTCTTTTTCGTCCATAATCTTTTTAATTTATATGTGGTGATTATTGTGGTGATTATTTTTAGAAACATCAAACTCTATCGGCACTTCGTGCCACTTTCCTATTCTTTAGGGAAAGCAAGAATGGTTGGTCGCTTCGTACTCTGGGATTGCCAGTTAGCGCCATAGGCGCTGAGCGCAATGACGACTTACCACACCATTTTATATCAAACTCTTCAGTCGCTATGGCGACAGCTTCCCTATTTCGTCAAGGCAAACTGCGCTTTATACCGTTTGTCTAAACACAAACGGTAACTTTGCTCCGTTGCCTCTCCTCTTCCCACAAAATCTTTTCAAAGCAAATCTTTTGCGGGAACCCTGTTTATTTTGGTCGCTTGGGACTCTGAGATTGCCACACCGTCTTACAGCCGTCTCGCAATGACGACTTACCACCCCAAACAAGTCCCTCTGGAAAGATGCGAGTA
>JBJEVA010000018.1:0-7192 GCA_051884115.1 Candidatus Coproplasma sp.
CGCAACACCGTTTACGATTAAATAAGTAAAGCTCGTGTACATGAAGCGCTTGCTGTTGCCGAGAATATGAGCGAACAGACTGAAACTGCTGACGAGTGTATTGAAAAAAAGGAATCGCTTAAAGCCCTTGTTACGGCGTTGGAAAAACTTCCGACAGACGAGAGAGACGTCATAATTCTTATATATTATCACGGCAAAAGCAAAAAAGAGGCGGCGGAGATTCTCGGTTTAACTTACGGGCAACTGCGCTATATTCACGACAGCGCGTTAAGTAGCCTTAGTGAGTTGATATAAAAAATTTTAGGAGAAAAAATGGAACTTTCAAAGGAACTTATCGAAAAGGCAAAACAGGCTAAGACGGCAGAGGAACTATCAAAGATAGCTAAAGCCGAAAATATTGAACTTACCGTAGAACAAGCGGCTAAAGCGTATGAAGAACTACACGAGAGCGGTGAGCTTTCGGACGAGGAACTCGATAACGTGTCAGGCGGTTGCGGAAGAAATTATGAGGAGAGCGGTGATACGCCGAAATTCCACGTTGGCGATAGGTTGGCAATGGTTCATCCGGTTATAGGACGACATATAGCAGTAAGAATAACCTATGTTTCAAGCGGGAAATCGTGTATGAACGGAGTTAACGTGTTTACTTACAACACTGAGAGCATAGGCACAAAGGACTCGTTCACAAACGTGGCTGAATATGACTTGAGTATAGCAGAATGGGTTAAATAATTCGTATTGTCGATTTTATGTTATAATATCTGAAAGCATAAGGGGAATAATTAAGCAGAAAAAAATCATAAGGGATAAATATATGAAGCTATTTAAAAAAATCGTTACGGTATTTACGGCAATGGTCTGCGTATTGGGCGTCTGCGCCCTTTCTGCCTGCAACTTAGACAAAAACGAAGAAGCCAACAATATAGACGTTTCAGGTTATATCTATATTGACGGGCAACAGCCTCTGTTTATTGAAGGGCAGCCGTCCTTGAATGGTGACG
Source organism: Candidatus Coproplasma sp. (assembly GCA_051884115.1). Lineage (GTDB taxonomy): Bacteria > Bacillota > Clostridia > Christensenellales > Borkfalkiaceae > Coproplasma. The sequence goes on from JBJEVA010000018.1 coordinate 1,002, forward strand.
AGGCTGCGCGTTTCAAAGATACGATAGCCGCTTCGGACATTGTTTTGGGCGGAGAGCTTGCAGGTAAGACGGTTGCGAGTGTGGAGTACAAGGACGAGTCCTCTTTGGTCGTATACTTTGACGGTAGGGCACGTGATTTTGAGGGCGACAGCGTATACTGTAAGCTTACGGTTAAAGGCAGTGCTACGAAAGACGGCAAAAATTCCTACGGTTACGTAATCTTACGCAAACCCAAGCTTACCTGTACGGGCGGTATGTATTTTAATCAAACGCTTAAAAGCAGATTGTCTTTACCATACGGCGAGTTTATAGAGGACAACGTTACTACTGAAAATATCACCGCTGTCGAGCCTGCGGGGGCTAAGGTGGAAGAGGTCTATCTTTCAGACGGGAACCTCTACGTTACGGTATCAGGGCTTGCAGACAGGTATGATTATCCCACGATAAGCATTTCGGCTTCGGTTACAAGTTTTAACAAGCAAATAACAATAACTTTATCTGCATACAGTACGGCAGAATTATATTAAAAAAACGTGCAAAAGCTTATGTATATGTAGATAGGCACTAAGGATTCGTTCACAAACGTGGCTGAATATGACTTGAGTATAGCAGAATAGGTTAAATAATTTGTATTGCCGATTTTTTTAAAATGTGTTACAATATTTGAAAGCGTAATGGGAATATATAGTATTAAAACGGGTAAGGCTATATGATATTGAATGAAATGAACTATATGAGCGCAGGGCTTGAATTATTCTCTGCGGTTGTGACGGCGGTTATGCTTATTGGGTGTTTTCTTGAAAGAAAGTATCTCGGCAAAGCCGGTAAATTATTTTTAGGAGTGTTATCTGCAAATGCTGCATTGGTGCTGGTAGATGCGCCTATATGGATTCTCCTTGATAATCCTGCGCCTGAAAAGGTTCTTCCGATAAAAATATTGTCCTTCTTTTCAAATGCGTTTTTAAGTGCGCTTATTGCTCTTTATGCCTTCTGCCTTACGGCGTATATCCGTGAGAGAAAAAAGATATCATATCGTTATGCAATAATCATCTCTGCGTTAAGCGGTGTTCTGCTCCTTCTATGGTTTATATCGTCGTTTAACGGAATGTTTATCTATTACGACGAAACGGGGCTTGACCAGACGGGTCCTTTGTACCTGTTAAGTCAGATTATTACGGTTTTACTTCCTGCTATGACAATGGTGCTTGCATTCTGCAATCACAAAGCTCTCGGCTGGCGTGATACGCTGATTATGGCATTGTATGGGGTGATACCTATTATCGGCGTTCCTCTTCAAATATATTGGGCGGTAACTCCCGTCTGCCTTGCAACTACCATTTCTCTCGTACTCGTCTATACGCTTATACACGTTGACCAATTAAAACGTAAAGAGAGCGTTGAAAGGGAGCTTATCGAAAAGAAACTTGCTCTGTCGGAGAGTAATAACTCGCTTTTGCTTTCTCAGATACAGCCTCATTTTTTGTATAACGCACTGACCTCTATTTATCGTCTGTGCGACGTTAAGCCTGAAGAGGCAAAGCAGGCGGTCAGCGATTTTTCAAAGTATCTGCGAGGAAATCTCGACAGTATAAAGAAAAGCGAAATGATATCCTTTTCAAACGAGTTAAAGCATATTCAGGCGTATCTGGCACTTGAAAAGATACGCTATGACGACGAGCTTGAAATTGTTTATAACGTGCCTGTTACAGAGTTTTTCGTTCCGCCGCTTACCGTTCAGCCGCTTGTGGAAAATGCGGTAAATCACGGCGTAAGCGATTTGCCTAACGGCGGAAGGGTTACTATTTCAACTGAGGAAAAGACGGATTGTTACGAAATACGGGTAAGCGACAACGGCGTCGGCTTTGACCCGCAATCGGTAGTTGAGGACGAACGTTCTCACGTCGGTATCAACAACGTAAGAAGCAGACTTGCCGTTATGTGTCAAGGCACTCTCGAAATATTAAGCTCGCCCAATGAAGGTACTACGGCAATTATTAAAATACCCAAAGGTGATAACGACAGATGAGAATTATTGCGGTTGACGACGAAAAACTTGCGCTGGAAGTTTTAGTAAGTTCTATTGAAAAAATAGTACCCGATTGCGAAATACACGGTTTCCGCAAACCGGACGAGGCTATTGATTACGTCTGCAAAAACGGGTGCGACGTTGCGTTTTTAGACATTAAAATGCGTGGAATGACGGGGTTAGAGCTTGCAAGGCGAATAAAAGACGTCAGCGGAGGGGTGAATATCGTATTCGTAACGGGGTATTCGGAGTATACGCTCGATGCGTTTCGTCTGTATGCAAGCGATTACCTGCTTAAGCCCGTAACGCCGGAAGCGGTTCAACAGGCACTTGAACATCTGCGCTGTCCCCTAAAGCCTAAGCAAAAAAGCAGAATATGGGTGCAGTGTTTCGGCAATTTTGAGGTTTTTGCAGACGGCAAGCCGATTGTCTTTAAAAGAAGTAAGGCGAAAGAAATATTTGCTTATCTTGTCGACCGCAGAGGCGCAACGGTGACTATGGGCGATTTAATGACGGTCATCTGGGAAGAGGGTCCCGATACGCTTTCTAGAAGGAGTAATTTGCGTAATCTTATTCACGAGATGAAACGTGCGCTTGTCGAAGTCGGCGGGGAAGAAATTATCGTTAAAGGTCGCAATACAATATCTCTTAACTGTAACGCAGTTGACTGCGATTATTTTGATTTTCTCAATCAAATACCATATGCGGTAAACGCATATCACGGCGAATATATGTTGCAGTATTCCTGGGCGGAAATTACCACCGGTTCAATTACAAAATAGTAAAAAAAACCACTATAAGAAACATAGCTATATTTGAATAATAGCATTTTTAAGAGTTCAAAGATTAAAAATCGAATGGAATGATGAAACAAAACTAAATTAATACTTGGGAGAATATTATGGATAATTTTGTCGATTGGGTGCGAGAGTTATCGGACGGAGCGTTTAACGGCGTTTCCGCACCTATAATAATTGCAATGAGCATAGTGGCAGGTCTTTTAATTATAGTTTCAATCTTTGCATTTTTCGTGTCAATTTACCTTGCTATAAGATATTTTATATACAACAGAAAGAAGAACAGCACGGGTAAGACGGGCGAGAGAATTGCAAGGGATATCCTTGACAGAAACGGACTTGGCAATATCAAGGTCTCCGCTACGGGGTCGATACTCTTCGGCAACAGCTACAGCCACTATTTCAAAAAGGTCAGGCTTCGTAGATTAACCTGGAAAAAGTCCAGCGTCTCTTCGCTTGCAATGGCAGCGCAGAAGTCCGCCCTCGCCGTTTTGGATAAAGAGGGCGACAAGGATATGAAGGCAAGGGTTAAAATGACACCGTTAATCTACTTCGGACCCGTTGCCTTCGTACCGCTGGTTGTGATAGGCGCACTGCTCGATATTTTGGTGTTCACCAACGCAAACGGATTGTGTACCTTTGTGCTCACCTGCGTAGCAACGTTAATTTACGTTTTGTCCTTCGTTATGTCCATACTTGTTTTAAAGACGGAGAAGAAGGCGCAAAAGAGGGCGTACGAGATAATGAAGGCAGAGGGGCTTGCAACTGAAGAGGAGCTTGAAGATTGCAAAAAGCTGTTTAAGCTCTACAATATCGAATACGTAAACGATATGGTAATTGCCCTCTTAGAGCTTATCTACAGAGTTTTACAGATTATCGCATATGCGCAGAGTAATTCCTCGTCGTCTAAATAAAGAGGAATGGATATGAAAGAAAAGAGAAAATTCACAAAATCGTTGATACGCCCTATTTTCAACGCTTTGATAGGACTTATTATGCTTTTGTCTTTTGCAATCGGAATTGTTGGCTATTTTGAATTTTCGAACGCGCTAAAAGAGCAGTATGCGGAAATTGCGAACGGCATTGCCAAATACGTGGCGCTTGAAATCGACGCACAGACGCTTGACGTGTATTTAGAAAGCAAAACGACCGACGGGGATTACGACGAGGTTCGCGAACAGCTGCAACGTACCGCGGACTCGGAGGATTGCAAAGTTATCTACGTTGCAAAGGTGCATACCGATACAAAAGAGAGAGAATACATATATAACGTAGTCAGCAAAACAAGCGGCTATTCGCCCTATGCTATAGGATACCGTGATACTGCCAGCGAGGGAATTTTAAACGCGTACAGCGCTCTTATAAACGGAGAGTCGGATATTCGGAATTTGATGTATTCAAGAGAGGGCTATACCACAAGCGTATATCCCGTTAAGGATAACGGTGGAAAGGTAGTCGCAATCGTAGGCGTCGTTAAGGATATGACCCTTCTGAATACGGCAAAGAGCAATTACATTATTCAGGTCGTACTGATTGAAGTCGGGATTGCCATTGTCAGCGGAATTTTATGGGTCATTTATATGAGGCGCCGTATCGTTACGCCCATAAGGCAGTTAAACCAAGCCTCGCTACATATGGTTGAACATCTTGAGGATGGGACGTCGCCCGAAATAATCGTAAAAAAAGACGATGAGATTAAGGACTTAGCGGACTGCTTTTCTAAAATGTACGGTGAGATAGGCGAATATATCTCAAAGATTAAGACCATAACTGCAGAGAAAGAGCGGATAGGGGCAGAGCTGGACGTGGCGGCAAAGATACAATCTTCAATGCTACCCTGCATTTTTCCTCCCTTCCCGAACAGGAAAGAGTTTGATATTTATGCTACAATGGATCCTGCCAAGGAAGTCGGCGGAGATTTTTACGACTTCTTTATGGTGGACGAGGACCATCTCGCTTTCGTCGTTGCCGACGTTTCGGGAAAGGGCGTTCCCGCAGCTCTGTTTATGGTGATTGGTAAAACGCTTATCAAGGACCACACGGGGCTACACTCAGACCTCGGTGAAGTATTTACAGAGGTCAATGACATTCTCTGCGCATCCAACAGCGAGGAAATGTTCATCACCGCCTTCGAGGGCGTTTTAAACCTGAAAACGGGCGAACTCCGCTACGTCAACGCAGGACACGAAACTCCCTTTATTTGCCGCAAGAACGGCGTATACGAACCATTCAAGGTTAAATCCGGCTTTGTTCTTGCAGGAATGAACGGCATACGCTATAAGAGCGGAAGCATTCAGCTTGAACCCGGCGATAAAATATTTGAGTATAGCGACGGCGTACCCGAAGCGACCAACGCCGACAACGAACAATACGGTATGAAGCGACTTGCAGCCGTGCTTGCACGTGAGAGCAGAAAGACGCCCGCAGAGCTTCTCCCTCTGATAAAGTCCGATTTGGACGCCTTCGTTAAAGACGCAGAACAGTTTGACGATATCACTATGTTGTGCGTTCAATTCAACGGAACGGGCAAGAACGCTGAAATTTCGGTTAAGCCCGACAAGGATTCGATACAGACGGTAGCTGTGTTTGTTGAAAAGACTATGGACGAGTGGAAAATACCTAAAAAAACTGCAACCAAAGTGCAGATAGCCGTTGACGAAATATTTTCCAATATAGTCAATTACAGCGGTGCGAATAACGCTAAACTTACCGTAATAAACAGAGATGAAAAGCTTTTGCTTACCTTTGAGGACGACGGTATACCATACGACCCGACGACCACCAAAGAACCCGATATAACACTCACGGCGGAGGAAAGAGAGGTCGGCGGACTGGGTATATTTATGGTTAAGAAAATGGCGTCCGACGTACGCTATGAATACAAAGACGGGAAAAACGTGTTGACCGTTGAGACGGTTATTCCCGATTAAGACCTGAAAAAATTATGATATAGGAGATATTTGCTATGACAATCGAAAAGAAAATTGAAAACGAAAACGTCACATTAGCCATTGCAGGAAGGCTGGACACAACGACTGCGCCTGAACTTGAAAAGATATTAGAGTCAGTTCTCGATAGTGCAAAAGATCTGACCTTTGATATGACGGAACTTGAATACATATCCTCTGCAGGACTTCGTGTAATTTTAAAGGCGCAGAAGGTAATGAATGCCCTTGGCAGTATGAAGCTCGTAGGCGTGAACGAGAGTATTATGGAAGTATTTGATATTACGGGATTTTCGGATATTCTTACTTTCGAGTAAGTATAGACAAGTACAACTTAAAAGAATGATTGACCATCATAGAGCAAATGCAACTTGCTAAATACGGTTCAAGTCGGTGAAACGTTATGTTTTGTCGGCTTTTTTG
>JBJEVA010000019.1:0-7148 GCA_051884115.1 Candidatus Coproplasma sp.
TTTGGGTCTTACCATTGTACTCAATTTCAGGAAAACTCAAATCAGCATTATCAATCATTGCAAAAATATTATAGAATGTGCCGAGAGTTTGACTTGCAAGCGAAACTACCTTTTGTTCTTCAGCGGAAGGCACGTGCTCCTTCCCTTTGATTATAAGCTTAATCTGATAATCGTAAGGGGCAAAATCTTTATCATTGATAAGCGAGTTCAAATACTCTTCACTCTGACTTGCCATTTCCGAGTCGTAAAAGGAAATTTCAGTGCAGTAGCGAGAATAGAGCATTTCTGCCTTACCTAAGTACGATACGTATTTTCCTACTCTCGTATCCTCATCATGTTTTAAACTTGCGTAAGCGTATAATCGTTCAATCAAATCGCTAAATTTATCGGTTACTCTATAAAACTCTAAAAGGCTGTCTCGGTCATTGAGTTTACCCTCGAAACGTCCAAGATTAAACTCTTTATCCGCATCTTCAAAAGCCTTTTCCCAAGCTTCGTCGGAGGGGTAAACGTCCTCAGTCTTCCATCTATTTTGTATTTTTACTTCACTGCGCTTCATATAGAAATCCTTTTAATTTTTATTTGAATGAATGGGTGCGGGAATTAAACCGCCACGCTTAATAAACTTTTCACTCGATTTTTCGTGAACGGGCATAATAGGCGCTCTGCCGAGCAATCCCCCGAAATTGACTTCTTGTCCGACGTCTTTTCCGGGTACGGGAATAACCCTAACCGCCGTCGTTTTATTGTTAATCATACCGATTGCAGCTTCGTCTGCAATTATCGCACTGATTGTTGAGGCGGAAGTTTTACCGGGTATTGCAATCATATCAAGACCTACGGAACATACCGCAGTCATTGCCTCTAATTTATCGATGCAAATATCCCCCCTTTCAGCGGCTTCAATCATACCTATATCTTCGGATACGGGAATAAATGCCCCCGAAAGACCGCCTACCCTCGAACTTGCCATAACACCACCCTTTTTAACGGCATCGTTAAGCATTGCAAGGCAGGCTGTAGTTCCATGTGTTCCTACGCTTTCAAGACCCATAGACTCTAAAATCTGAGCAACCGAATCCCCCCTTGCAGGAGTAGGTGCAAGCGATAAATCTACTATACCGAAGTTTGCATTAAGCCTTTTAGAAGCCTCTTTAGCTATCAGCTGACCAGCCCTCGTTATCTTAAACGCAGTGCGTTTAATTGTTTCCGCAAGGTCTGCAAGGTCCGCCTCAGGCACAGCGTCAATGGCGTGCTGAACAACCCCGGGTCCCGATACGCCTACGTTTATTACGGTATCGCACTCGCCTACGCCATGGAAAGCACCTGCCATAAAGGGATTGTCTTCCACAGCATTGCAAAACACAACAAGCTTAGCACAACCGAAGCCGTCTCTATCGGCAGTAATATCGGCGGTATTTTTAATTACCTCGCCCATCAATTTTACGGCATCCATATTGATGCCCGATTTAGAAGAACCGACGTTTACGGACGAACACAATTTTTCCGTCGTTGCCAACACTTCAGGAATGGTTAGTAAAAACGTTCTTTCGTAGTCGGCCATTCCTTTATGGACAAGTGCGGAATAACCGCCTAAGAAATCTATGCCGAGGGTATTAGCCACCCTGTCAAGTTGACTTCCGATAAGCATTGCTTTATCGGGGAACGAAGCAGAAATAATGCTTACAGGCGTAACCGAAACACGCTTATTTACAATAGGAATGCCGTATTCCATAGAGAGTTCTTCGGTAACTTTTACTATGTTTTCGGCTTTTTTGCAAACGAGGTCATAGACAGCGTTTGCCGTTTCTTTCGCTGTTGCACGAATACAAGGCAACAAGGAAATTCCCATCGTAACCGTTCTTATGTCAAGGTGTTCCCTTTCGACCATTTCTATTGTTTCAAGTACTTCTTTCGTATTAAACATTATTCACCTTAAACATTATGCATTGCATTAAAAATATCTTCGTGCTGAATATGAATGGACATACCGATTTTTTCGCCCATTACACGGCACTCTTCCGCAAGTTCTGCAAGTTTAGCGTTTGCCGAAGAAATATCTACTATCATAATCATTGCAAAATATTCCTCTAAAATAGTCTGACTGATGTCAAGAATATTCACGTTTTTTTCGGCAAGAAATGCACTTACTTTTGCAATTATTCCCGTTTTATCCTTTCCTACTACCGTTACTACGGCTCTCATAATTTTATCTCCGTTATGTTATTTCGCACCGAATAAACTCGGTACGGTAAAATCTAAAAATGTGTTATAAGCAGTAACTATTGCTTTAAACGTTAATGACCAATCCGCCACAACGCCTACAATACTTTCGTTTTTAAACGCTCCATATTGCGGGCTTCTGCTGTCATCGCTGTTGTCTCTGTTATCTCCTAAGCAAAACACATGTCCTTCTTCAACCGTTGTCTTAGAATAAGTGTTATAAAGAAAATTAGTGTTGTTTTCAGGAGAAACGTAACTCTCTTCCACTACTTTATCATTGACGTAAAGAACCCCAAATCTAAGCTCAACCGTATCTCCGCCTAAGGCAACCACTCGCTTAATGATGCATTTGTGTTCAGTTTCAATTACGACTATATCTCCCCTTGCAGGTTCTGCTTTGAAAATATAGACGTAATCACCGCCCTTTAATTGAGGGTTGCCTCCGGGAGAGCCTGTTAAAGTATTCTCCATAGAAGCACCCACAACATATACGCTTTGGTAAGTATAATTAAAGGCGATTAAACAAACAAATACTACTACTATCAAAAAGAATAGTATTTTATCTATTTTAGAATTTTTGGGTTGTTTACCTAATAAATTTGCCATAAATTAAAGCCAAATTAAATTATTGAGTGCAAATTTAGCTTCAGACGTCACCGAAACCGATTGACACTCGGTAAAGTCGCTGAGCGAAAGTCCGTTTTTGTTCTTCAGCGATTTTGGTTCAATAATCATATTTTGCCAGAAACCGCCTTTAATATCCAACGTTAAAGAATATTCTTCAGCACCTGTTTTGGTGTTAAATTTTAAAATCACTTGTGCATCCTCTTCGGTACACACGTCAAATTTTAAAATACTCTCTTTATCGGGTGCAAACTGAGGACTCATTATTCTGCTTGTTTTGAGTCCGCATTTTGAATAAACGCCGTCAAGCCCTTCCATATTTATAATTTTAGGCAATGTGTCGTCATCAATTAAAAATATACCGCCGACTGAATGTGCAGAGCAGTCGTCTGACGAGAAGCAATCGGCACCGAATTTACTTGAAAAAATAATTTTCGATTTAGCTCGGCTATTGCGGAATCTCCCCCCTATTCGCTTTGCAGAAATCTTGGACCAAACAGTAAAACCGCTTGAATATACGGCATAGCCTAACACAAAAACAGATTGACTCTTTTCATAGACGTTTAAGCTGTATTCACACTCATAGGCATTCAATCTCTTTTTTAAGGGTGCGGAACACCAATTTCGCGTAGAAAAATCAAAATCGTCCTCTGCTAAATACACTCCGCATTTTTCAACGATACCTAATTTGTCGCATAAGACCTGTGCAACGAGATTATCGTTCTCGTCAGTAACGATGTTTAATTCTACAGGTTTGGGAATAAATACGTAACGCTTCTTAACGTTGCTGTCAAGAAACATAAACATATCGTTGTCAGAACTTAAATCTATACGGTTTCCACAGTTTAACGAATACGCTATAGAACTTGTTCCCGCAAATTCGGGGTTAATTCTTGAAAACGTATCGTATGCCCTGTCATAATCGAAGTTTTTATCACCGGTTGCACAGAGCAACAGCATAGGGCATTTTACAAATTGCGCATATGCCTGCGAATCAATTCCCGCTAAAAATTTATAATTGTTATCGTTGAAGTCAGTTGTATAAGCGTTGAATTTGTTTATGCCCTTATAAGCTCTCCAACCGCAGGCGTTAACCACAACGGCACAGGCAAATTTAGCAACGTAAGCCAGCTTCCAGGCAATTTCTCCGCCGTCGCCTATGCCTATAAGACCTACTCTGTCCGTTGCAAACCGCTCGCACAAAAATCTACGCGCATATGCGCCGACAGCGGTCCACTCATACCAACAGGTGTTCATCGCACTGTCGCCTACGGTGTTAATACTCTCTTTGCAATTGTTCAAGTTAGCAAAGCTAACTTTTTCAGGATATAAGGTATAAATTTCGCGACCGCTACAATTACCGCTGTAATCGACGCAAAACGCACTATAACCTTTCTTAACAAAGTAGGCGAGCAGTTTTTCGTCAGGCTCTACTCCGCTGTCCTGCAAAATTAAGACACAGTCTTTTGAAGGATTACTTTCGTTATAGGCAAGAACGCCGTAAATTATAACCCTGCCGTCGCCCGTATCTCTTCCCGAAAAATTAACGTACTCGTACTTAACGCCGTTTTCGGTACGCTCTTTTAAAATAGCAGGCAGAAGTTCCAACCCACCGTCAAAATTTTTCCATAAGGAAATCGGCGTTAAAATCATAGAAATTTCTCCGTTATGCAAATTTATGGGGGAAAGCAAATACGTTAAATACATTTCTTTGCCAACCCGAATAAAAATTGCGTTTAATGTGTTTGCATTTTATGCCGTTGTCGTTTATAATTATTACAATTTATAAAACACACGGGAAAAGCAAATATTATTCTTTATATATTATAGTCCTTTCCGTTAGATAAATCAAGCGATAATCGGGAGTTTTAACGATGGCTTTCATATCAATTGCCGAGGAGTTACACAATAAATCGGTAACTTTAATCGAAAACAAATTCATAAAAAAGTATTTGCCTGAATTAGACCCTGTGGCTGTTAAGGTTTATCTTTACGCGCTCTACCTTTCTCAAAGCGGTAATTCTTCCTATACGATTACCGACTTTTCAAAAATGATTGGTATTGAAGAGGAGAAGCTAAAAGAATACTTTGAATATCTCGACGAATTTGAACTGATTTCGGTAGTTTCTCATACGCCTTTTGAAATTAAAATTCTCGATTGTGATAATTATTACGGCAAACCAAAAAAACTCCACCCCGAAAAATACGAAGGTCTTTACGAAGAAATACAAGCTATCGTAACTGACAGAATGATTACTCAAGACGAATTCAGGGATTACCTTATTTTATTGGAGGAATACGGCTTCGAGCGCAACGCCCTTGTTATGATTGTAAATTATTGCGTTGATTTAAAAGGTAAAGACATTAGCTCGGCTTATATTAAAAAGGTTGCAAAAAATTTCAGCGCCGAAAACGTTATTACCGCTGAAAAAGTTGAAGAAAAGCTTTCGGCATACACCTTATCCACTTCTACTCTATTAAAGATTTTTACAGCTTGTTCTATAAAAAGACGCCCCGAAGTCGAAGACGGCGAATTGCTTAAAAAATGGCTCTCTCTCGGCTTTGACGAAGACGGCGTTATCCATGCCGTTAAATGCTTTAAAACTAAAAATTTTACTAAACTCGACGCTGTTTTAGACGAGCTGTACAAAAACAGAAAATTTGCACCTAAGGAAATCGAAGATTATAAATCGGCAAAAGACTCCCTGTTTTCTATTGCTGTATCAACGGCTAAATCATTAGGCGTATATGTCGCCGACCCCGCTCCCTACGTTGAAAACTACGTAAGCGTTTGGACAAATTACGGATTCAGCAGTGATTGCATTTCTAAAATTGCCGATTACTGTTTTTTAAGCGGTCGTAATTCTTTCGACCTAATGAACGACTTTATTGAAAATCTTTATAAAGAAGCTTACGTTGACGACGAAAGTGTTGCAAGACTTCTTGAGGAACTCGCCGAGGACGATAAGTTTATTAAAAAAGTACTTGAAGCCTGTGGCGTTTCGCGAAAGATTATCGCTTACGATAGGCAAGCCCTTGCAAGGTGGCGTGATTGGGGCTTTAACGAAAGTATGATTTTAAAATCGGCAGAGCTTTCCTCCGGCAAGAGCAACCCCGTTTCAGCAATGAATTACTTATTATCTCAATGGAAAAACGCCTCTATCTTTACGGTTGAGCAAATACCGACGAACTCCTTTAACCAGAATAAATACACATATAAAAAGACTTCTAAAGTCGGCAATTCAGTACTAAGCGACAGCCTTTCGGCTTTACGAAGAGCCGCATTGAAAGATGCCGAGGATAAAAATAATGGATAAATTAACCAGACAAAACATCATTATCTACATAACCAAAATCAGGCTTAACTTTGACAACGCCTACAACGTAAGCTGTGACGAAGAATTTGATTTATTGGTTGAAAGCTGGTATGACGTTTTAAAAGAATACCCCAAGGAAGTTTGCGATAAAGCTTTAAATCAAGCATTAAAAAAAGCAAAGTTTGCTCCCCGTTTGGGTAACGTCACGGAAGAAATCGAAAAAATAATGTCGTCGAACGATAAAACCGACGAAGAACTCTGGGCAGAGCTTACTTCGGTTTTAGGGAAGGTTTACGAAGTCTCCCGCTATATTCAATATCCGCAGTACGTAGCGTGGGCGGACAACAGGTTAAAGGAAATTTATAACAACCTTGATAAGAATTTACAGTTATATCTTGTAGGCTATAAAGCTCTAATCGAGCTTTCTGAAATTTCTGCAGAGAATATGCAGTTTGAAAAAGCAAGATTTTTTAAACAAATTCCCACCGTTCGCAAAAAAAATCACGAACGCGAACAATCGAAAATTTTTCTTGATACCGTTGAACGTCAAATAAACTTATTAGAAAATAAGAAAGATAAAAAATAAAGAATTTGTCTATAAAAACATACCGACTATTTAATAAACGGTTGCTTGACTTGCAACAATTATATTAAACGTTTTAATTATATATTTTCACAAATATCATATTAAAAATTTAATAATTAGGCGTAAATAGTTTGACATTAAGCGACATTTAAAATATAATATTCAAGTAAGCTTAATTAGAGCTTGCTGCTGTGGCTCAGTCGGTAGAGCACATCCTTGGTAAGGATGAGGTCGGCAGTTCAAGTCTGCTCAGCAGCTCCAAAATACAACCGTATAAGCGGTTGTATTTTTTTGTCTTAAATAATTTTGGCTCTTTGTCAAATGTTGTGGTGGAGATAAAAACTAAAGGCTCTTTGTCAAATGTTGTGGTGGAGATAAAAACTAAAAAGTAAATAATT
>JBJEVA010000020.1:0-7052 GCA_051884115.1 Candidatus Coproplasma sp.
GTTTTTTTATGGCGCTATAGCCAAGTGGTAAGGCATGGGTCTGCAAAACCCTGATTCCCCAGTTCAAATCTGGGTGGCGCCTCCAAAGAATAACCACCCTAATGGGTGGTTATTTCTATTTAAACGCCACCCACTATCGCCGAAATATTGCGACTATTTAGACCTTATATCAATAAGATATGGGGTCTATTTTTTTTGCTTTCATAATTGCGTTTGATATGTAAAACATGGTGCAACCGTCGGCGTTATTCATTTTTTATAAAAGTATTGATATTTTATTAAATCTGTGCTATACTAATTTAGTCAAACACAACTGAATTTTTTTTATAGCGTGTGGAATCATATCTTAGTAATATGTATTCCTTTTTTCCATTGCGCTATAAAAAGTTTAATGGTTGTGTTTGACGACAGGGAATACTATTACAGGGCGTATTCTCTCGGGAATGCGCTCTTTATTTTTGGGGTTTAGTTTGTCAAATATAACGGTTACGTTTTGCGGTCATAGTACCATTTATGATAATGGCGTCAAGGAAGCTCTTTATAAGGCTATTTCAGACGTATTGTTCCCGTTATCGTCTAATGATAGGGTAACGTTCTTTTGTGGTGGCTACGGTGCGTTTGACGACTTATGTTCGGTCGTGATTGACGAAATAAGGCGGGAGGGAGTAGCTCCTGAAATAGAAAAAGTCTTCGTAACTCCCTATATTTCAGAGAGCTACAAAGACCACATAGATTTTATGCGCAGTCTTTATGACGATGTTGTTTTTCCGCCTATCGAAAGCGTTCCTTTTAAGTTCGCTATTTCTCGCCGTAATGAATGGATGATAGACAAAGCTGACGTTGTTATTGCATACGTAACCCACAGTTTTGGCGGTGCATCTACAACGCTTCGCTATGCCTATCGTAAGAAGAAAACTATCGTCCGTTTAATTTCCGACTATGATATAAGGTGATGTTTCAGTATTTGCGTTTCAAACTGATAACTTTTGCACAAATACGAAAAAGTTTGCAGTTGAGTGCAAACTTTTATTGATTTTTTAAAAAGTTTGCAGTATAATGTCTTCGCGAGGTAAGTTATGATTAACAGAGAACACTATATTGCTCCCGTCAGACCTTTTTACGATTCGGATTTAATTAAAATTATTACGGGTATAAGGCGTTCTGGGAAGTCTATCATATTAGAGCAAATCGAAGAAGAATTGCGCCTTAAAACGGATAATATTATTACGCTTAACTTTGAAGATAAAGCAGTATGCTCCAACATATTGAACGGCGACGAGCTTATTTCCTACGTAGAAGAAAACCGAAAGAGCGGTAAATGTTACCTTTTCTTTGACGAAATACAAAACCTTGCCGGTTGGCAGGAAGCGTGCAAAACTCTTCGTTTACACGATAACTCGGTTTTTATCACGGGTTCCAATTCAAAACTTTTATCCCGTGAGTTTACCAAAGAGCTTTCCGGTAGATACGTGTCCTTCCGTGTACGTCCGTTTGTATATAAAGAAATAGTTGAATATGCAAAGCAATTGAACTTAAATGTGTCTGTTGCAGACTACCTTATATGGGGTGGTTTCCCCAAGCGGTTTGAATTTAATTCTCAAGAGGCTCAAAAGAGATATCTTGAAGATTTAGACGAAACAATAGTAGTTAATGATTTAATCAATCGCTATAAGATAAAAAAGGTGGAGTTGTTCAATTGCCTTGTCAACTTTGTGTTGAGAAGTAATGCGAGGATACTTTCTGCAAATTCTATCTATGATGCGGTAAAACAGCAGTACAAGTGTTCTCAAAATACTATTTCAAAGTATATCGGCTATCTCGAAGAGGCGTATATAATAGACAGGGTTAAGCAGTTTTCCACAAAGACAAAGCAGGAGTTGAATTTTTACAGTAAAATATACGTTGCCGACGTAGCTTTAAACTCTCTGCGCTGTATGAACAACCGTTACGATTTAACGCATAATCTTGAAAATATAGTCTATAACGAGTTGACGTATATGGGTTATGAAGTTTACGTTTACAATAACGGAGGCAGAGAGATTGACTTTTTAGCCTCTAAGGGCGGTAAGCAGTACTTTGTTCAGGTTGCTTATAGCATTGCCGAAGATAAGGCATACGAACGTGAAATGAGTGCATTTAAAAGTATAGATAATCTTTCGCAGAAAATCATTATTACCAATGACGAAATTGATTATTCCACAAGCTCTGTAAAGCATATCTTTTTGAAAGATTTTTTAACTATGGAGAGTCTTTAAAATTCAGTCGGGAATAATATTTTTAACAACGACAATAAAAATTTTTGTGGTGTAAATGGGTTGCAAAACGGAGTATAACCCAATCGGCGTTATTTATTTTTAGGCTCTTTGTCAAATGTTGCGGTGGAGATATAAACTAAAAAGATAATAATTCTACGATATCGGCAATCAGGTGCAAGCTTGGTTGCCGATTTTACTTTAACGGTTAAAAATGTGCCGATATGGTGAGTTTAACGGTATTGATTAAAGATAAAGAGTATGATATAATCTCTGTGGAAAGCAAGAGAGGTAGTTATGCAAGACTATGGGAAAGCCCTGCGAAGCTTACGCAGACGCTTCAATATGACACAGAAAGAATTGGCTGATAAACTCAGTGTAACCGCGCAGACCGTCAGCAAGTGGGAAAACGGAGTTAATCAGTTAGATATTGCTTATTTAAAGGAAATAAGCGCATTGTTCGGCATTTCGGCGGACGAGTTTTTGCGCCTTGCAGACGGGCAGTCGTTGGAGTCGGTTTTAATAGGCTCAAAAGACACGGGCGAGAATCCCTCCTCGGAAAACACTTTGTCGGCGTCAAACGTTGCGTCGGTGGCGTACGTTGCCTCAGCCGACAGGGCGGATAATTCAGGCGGTGCCGTTGCGCAGTCGCAAAGCGAAAAGGCGAAAGCGTTTTTAAAAAACAATCTCCCGTCAGTCGTTACGGCTATCGTGCTGTTTTTAGTGATAGTTGCGCTTACGATAACCGCGGTCTGTGTAACCAACGTATCTTTAAGCGCTAATCAGATATATGAAAAGGTCAACCCTTCCGTGTTCTATATAGAAGTAACCACCGAAGACGGAAAACAGGCAGGTTCGGGGTTCTTTATCGATAAAAACGGTACGGCGGTAACCAATTACCACGTAATAAAGGGAGGAAACAGCGCCAAAGTAACCCTTCCCGACGGAAACAAATACGACGTCGAACAGGTAATCGGTTGCGATAGCGCAAGAGATTTGGTTGTGATTAAAGTGGGTATAGGTCGCTCTCTGCCCGTTGAACGGGGCAACAGCAATAAGCTTAAAACGGGTGATAAGGTATATGCCATAGGCTACCCCGAATCATTTATTTTGGGTTCGGAGGACAGTACGTTTACGGACGGCATTATCTCCAAACCTGCATATAACATAGACGGCGTAAACTAT
Source organism: Candidatus Coproplasma sp. (assembly GCA_051884115.1). Classification (GTDB taxonomy): domain Bacteria; phylum Bacillota; class Clostridia; order Christensenellales; family Borkfalkiaceae; genus Coproplasma. Next base: position 3,438 of record JBJEVA010000020.1, read on the forward strand.
ATTCAGACCACCGTGGATATAACTCACGGCAACAGTGGCGGTGTGCTTATAAATTCCGAGGGTAAGGTCGTGGGTATCACCACGGGTAAGATAGATTTAGGTGGCGTTACGTATATGAATCTTGCTCTGCCCGTCAATAATATCGGCTACGTAAAGAGCGATATAAATCTGCCTTTAAATGAGTTTTCTTCTATATATAAGGACGTCACGGTTACGTATATGGCAGGAGAGGAAGTCTATTCTCAAAAAACCGTAGCTAACGGTGGCTTCGCCCCTCAGGCGAGTGGAGAGCGCGTCGGCTATAAGTTTGAAGGCTGGTTTGAGGACGGGGAGTACCTTACCCCCTTCGATTTCGATAAACCGATTGACGGCGACACGTTAATCTACGGTAAGTGGACGGCGAATACATACTATATCGAGTTTATTGCAGACGGCGGTACAGGGCAAATAGAGCGGTTGCAGGTAGAATACGGGCAAAGTATTACACTTTCCGCCAACCGTTTTGAAAAAGAGGGTTACGATTTAATATATTGGCAATCTTCTAAAGGAAACACAACGTATTACAACGGAACTACGGTCAAAAATCTCACCCACGTCAACGGAGAGACTGTCTATTTGACTGCGGTCTGGGAGATAAAAACCTGTTATATTAACTATTACGTAGATGGTTTAGCCATACACAATACACACGTAAATTGGGGCGAGGACGTTCCTCAATATCAAGCAACTAAGTGGGGTTATCACGTAGAGAAATGGTATAGCGACGAGGCTTTAACTCAGCAATATGTGTTCAGCAAAGCAGACCAAACAACGATAAAGCTTTACGCAAAATGGACGGTTAACACCTACTATATCGAGTTTGACGCAAACGGCGGTTCGGGGTTGATGGAGAGGCAGGCGGTAAAATACGACCAATATACACGCCTTAACGCCAACCAATTCACCAAAAAGGGTTATAATTTCGTCCATTGGACGTTTAACGACAATTATTATTTAGATACAGCCGACATATATTGTCTGGCTGATGAACAGGGGGCTGTCGTAACCATGACTGCGGTATGGAAGCCGATTAAGTATAAAGTTGAATTCAATGGTTACAACGGTTCATATTATTGGGTTGACCTTAAGGAATATTCTTACGAAGATACAGTAACCTTCATAGATAATGAAATAACGACCGCTACGGCATACTTCTTGGGTTGGGAATATAAGGGCAACGTCTATCCTGCAGGTTATCAGACTTCAAAGTTGACCTCTAAGGACGGAGAAATATTAGAAGTCGAGGCGGTAGTTCGTAAGGTAAAGTTCCAGAACCCTGCGGGGGAATCGCACTATTCCCCTTCCACTACAAGCCTATCTTTTACAACAGATAGCGTTAGTTTTTCCATCACCGCTCCTACGCTTGGTAGCAACACCTTCCTCGGCTGGAAGTATAAGGATACGATATATTCCTGCACGGATACGATTACGGGGTTGACCACAGACGATAGAGACGTAACTTTAGTGTCGCAGTGGAGCGTGATGAACGTTACCTGTTATTTCATCGAAACGACAGATAGCGGAGAGGAGGTAACCGCCACACTTGTAAGCGAGTTCGGTGATTATATCCCCTTGCCGAAGCCTAAGTATCAACGGAGCGGTTACACCTTTGCAGGTTGGAGATTTCAAAACGGTTCTACTTTGTATTCGGCAGGGGAACAAATTGGTTTTTCAATGAGTACGTCAAATTCAGAAAGGTATATTGAAGCCGTTTACGAAGCCTCTGCAACGACTTTAAGTTTGGTTGACGAGGGCGTTTCAGAGCTGAATTGTGAGCAATTAAACACCGCTAATTTTGCGATTGGTGCGCATATATGTGCCGACGAATGTATTTTGCCGACGCTCAAATCAAATACGGAGGCGACTGTATGAAAGTTGAAATAGCGGTTGACGGCAATCTTCTCGTCTATGAAGAGAGTTTTTGGACGGGCAGAAGGAAGCTTACCTTTGGCGGAAAGGAGCTGAAAAGATTAAATAATAAAATGTTCGTGCTTGAACCTCAAGGCGAAGGGGAAGAGGCTGTGGAGTTCACCGTAAACGGAAATATGTTTAAGGGAGTAACAGTCTCGGCGTCAATTTTTGCCGAACCTGTTACAGTCAGAAAACCTCTCTCGCCCTTGGAGTACGTTCTTGTCATTCTGCCCATAATACCCTCCGTATTCTTCGGCGCAATCGGCGGAGCGATAGGCGGATTGTTTGCGGTGGCTTCGCTGTATTTTCTACCCAAGATTAAACCGTTATGGCTTAAAATAACAGTCGGGATTGAGATGTGTGCGACCGCAGGGCTTACCGCATTTCTCGTTGCGTATGCGTTTGCGCTTGCGTTTTTTACTTAGGCGTAGTTAAAATAGGCGACAAAAAGTAAAGCGTTTAACAGCCGAAATAACCCGAATCTTGAATTGTATTTAAAATTAGCACCGTAGCGGTTAATACATACTGCTACGGCGCTGTCCGTTCAAATATTATTATAATGGAAATCGGGGTGTAAAAATTATCATAAAAATGCTTGACTAAACATAGCCGATTTAATATAATAATTTAGCTTAGTTTTTTAGAATAAGTGAAAGTAACAGTGTAAAACTAAGGCATAAACTTTTCTAAAAACAAAACTCAATAACATGCTTGTGTGGTGGAATAGGCAGACGCTCGTCAAAGCAAACTACGCTTTAAGCCATTTGAGTAAACTCAAACGGCAATTGCGCTTAAGTTGCTTCTCCTCTTCCCACAAAATCTTTGCTTAGGCAAATCTTTTGCGGGAACCTAAATAGGGTTAAGTCCCTTGCTTATTTTACCCAAGCGAAATTTTTCTAAAAAACAAAACTCAATAACATGCTGGTGTGGTGGAATAGGCAGACGCAAGGGACTTAAAATTTGCAGTATATAAGTTTTTATAACTTTTGTGCATAATCAAGGGATTTTTTGAAGGAATGTCCCCAAAGCGGAAAGGTGAAAAAATCACCAAAAACTAAGCAAAAACAGTTAAAAATTTAATAAAAAGTGCTCGCCGCTGTGGTGGAATAGGCAGACGCAAGGGACTTAAAATCCCTCGGGGGAGACTCCGTATCGGTTCAAGTCCGATCAGCGGCACCAAGTCTTAATAGCTTGAACTTCTTTACTGTAAGAAAGATGTTCGGGCTATTTTGCTATATTGAGGAATTTAAAAACTTCCATAAATGAAAATAGAGCCGATAGAGCGTGATTGCTCTATCGGCTCTGCCGTTATTTGTAGGTTTATTATCTTCGGCTCAACCTAAAAATTACTATACTAACACTTATATACCGCACGTCTTCGGCGGTGTTCCTATCTGCCGTCATATCTTTTCAGACGGTCAATCCCTGTACGGTTTAACGGGATTCTTTATTATTCGATCTTTTATTAAGTTGTAATTGTTGCCATTCGGCGTAGTCTTTCTGTCCCTGCTCGGACGACAGGTATTCCTGAAAAATAGGCAGTAGAACCCTTGCAAGAGATTCAAGCTGATAATCAGGGATATCAAAATCCGATTTAGGCGTCGCCTTTTTTCTCGACATTATGTACTCATAATAACCTCCGTAAATACTTCAATTAGAAATTTT
>JBJEVA010000021.1:0-7029 GCA_051884115.1 Candidatus Coproplasma sp.
ATAAGAAAAGAGCGTTTTTCTATTCGCTTATGTTCTGTATAGGTATGGCTATCGTCTTTACTGCTCTCGGCGTTGTATCGGCTTTTGTCGGCAGACTGTTTTTAGGTATTCAAACGTATTGGTATATCATACTCGGAATACTTATGTTTGTAATGGCTTTGCAGACTTGGGGGATAATTCATATCTTTCCGCAGAAGTGCGGTTTGGGTGCGAAAAGCAAGATGAAAGGCGCAATAGGCGCATTCGTTATGGGTATGGTAGGTGCGATATTTGCCTCGCCCTGTTCAACGCCTGTTCTCATTGCGATAATGGCTGTCGTTTCAACGGGACAGTCGATTGTAATGGGCGTCTTAATGCTTTTATTGTATTCTCTCGGTCATAGCGTGCTTATCGTCATTGCAGGAACGTTCGTAGGTTTTGCAAACGAGATTTCCCATTCCGAGAAATTTGACAAAGCGAGTAAAATAATTAAAATAATAATGGGTATTCTGCTTACGGCGTTTTCAGCCTATCTGTTGTACAGCGCATTTGCAGGATAAGGAGGTTAATAATGGAATGTCCCAACGTTAAAGAGTGTATGTGTCCTAAAACTACTTGCCCAAACCACGGCAGGTGTTGCGCCTGTGTAATCAAACACCGCACTACGGACAGTTTGCCTTACTGTCTTTTCCCTGACAACGGCGGAGACAAGTCGAACGAAAACCACTACCGAGTATTGAAAAAGCGGTTTGAAAACAAGGAGTGAACATTATAGCTGACAAATAAAGTTAAGATAATAATTTTTCTTGTTTTTACGGGTTAGACTTTCTTGGCGGAAGTTTACCAGAAAAGGGCGACAGTGCGAAAACGCACTGTCGCCCTTTTGTGTCCCTGCCTGTTGCGAGAAGTCAGAGCGGTGACGTTATTGCGAAATACGCTCTTTTCTAACTTCTAACCAATCTTCGACCAATCGCTATTCCGTCAAGCCTTCGCGCCCGCCCACGCTTGCGGTAGCTTAAATTACTCGCAGTCGTCAAAATTTCTTCGGCTTCCGCAATTGTCAGGAGGACAAGGCGGGCAAGGCGGAGGACAAGGAGGGCAAAAGTTTTTCTTCCGTTCCTTGGGGGGAGGGGAAGGTTTGTCTTTATCCCCAACCTTAACCAAAATCGCGTCCTCGCCGATTTTTACTATTTCGTTTACGGAAATAAATTCGTCGGATTTTGTAAGCTTTAACCCTTTACACCCCGTAACGAAAAAGCCGAGAACCTTCCCTTCAGGTAAAGTTAATTTGCAATCGACGATTTTACCGAGATTTTTTCCGTCGGAGACGGATATAACTTCAAGCCTTTTAAGTTGAGTGAATAAAAATTCCATATAAAATTATATGTGGCAGGCAACGTAAAGTTGCCTGCCACTAAGCTTTTAAAGTATTTTCGGTATTTTGTTTGCTGATTAGGTGGGCATAACCTGTTGTACGATATAGCGCAGAGGGTTGTGCGTAAACACCCAATCGAGCCTAAACGCACCGTGTAAAAATTTCACAAAGCTCTCTTCAGCGGAACCGCCGATAAGGTCGATAAGGTGGAATACAAGCAACGTTACCATAATAGTAATAGCTAAGACAAAAATTACACCGAAGAACCTATTAAGACCTCTAATCAATTTGTTGTCGGCTTCCGAAACGCCTTTAATTATGTTAACTATAAGTATGCGTAGCGAGAAAATAATCGCAAAAAGTATTATGGCGAGAAGTATCTTTTCAATGGCAATTACGCGTAGGAATTTGCAGAACCCGTTTCCGTTATTTATCAATGCGCTTACGAGCTTACCCATAAGCTCCTGAACGAATCCCCAGCTTGCAACCACACCTATGCTGAAATAGGTGACAACCACGGAAATGATTATACCGACAATACCGCCCGTAAATATTTTTAAGCTTTTACCAAAGCCCAACAATACACCGAGTGCTATTGCTAACAGAACGATTCCTATTGAAATCCAGTCGCTGATATACATATTTACTATCTCCTATAAATGTATATACCGCAAACAGCGGATAAAAGTGGTGGCGAAACTTAAAATTAAAGCGGTCAATAAATGGTGTTTCCGTAGCAGTCCATAGCGACAACCGCAGGGAAATCTTCTACGGTAAGCTTTCTCACGGCTTCGGATAAAAGGTCGGGGAAGGCGATAAGCTCACTCTTTTTAATTGATTTTCCGTAGATTGCACCGGCACCGCCTATGGCTGAAAAATAGACGGCGCAATTGTCCTTAATTGCTTGTTTAACTTCTTCACTCATTTCACCCTTGCCAATCATTCCGCCTAAACCGAGATTTAAAAGGGTGGGCGCGTATGCGTCCATTCTTGAAGAAGTGGTGGGTCCGCAACTTCCGCTTGCGTAGCCGGGCTTTGCAGGACAGGGACCTGCATAATAAATAAAGGCGTCTTTTAGCTCAAAGGGGAGTTCTTCGCCCTTTTTAATCATTTCAACCAGCCTCTTGTGCGCACAATCCCTTGCGGTATAAATTTCTCCGCTTATGGTTACGCTGTCGCCTGCTTTCAAATCTTTAATCTGTTCCTTTGTCAAAGGTAAGTATAATTTTTTCATAATTCAGCCTTTTCACACCTTATGCAATGGCATTGTATATTTACCGCTACGGGCAGGCCTGCAATATGCGTATAAGCCCATTCACAGCTTACTCCGAGGGCAGAGGTTTTACCGTGGAACCCCTGACAGCCAATGTTAAGCTTGTTAATTCTTTCAAGAGAAATTCTCTCTATCTCAGCAACTTCAACTCTTGCGTTGTGTGTGCCGACGTCACGCGTTAACGCCTTTTTAGCAAGGTATGCACAGGTATCGAAACTTCCTCCGATGCCCACTCCCACATAGACGGGAGGGCATGGGCGGGAGCCTGCGTTTTCTACCGTTTTAACTATGGCGTCGATAATGCCTTCGACTCCTTGGGAGGGTTTAAGCATATACATTGCGCTCATATTTTCACTGCCGAATCCCTTAGGCAGGAAGGTGATATTTATGCGTTCACCTGTGCATATGTGCGTATGAATTACGGCGGGAGTGTTGTCTCCCGTGTTCTCTCTGGTTAAGGGGTCGCAGACAGATTTACGGAAGTAACCGTCTTTGTACGCTCTGCGCACAGCCTCGTTTACGGCGTCGTCAAGCGGTTGCCCCGTTAAAAATACGTCTTGACCGATTTCAAGCAAAACGACTGCCATACCCGTGTCTTGACATACGGGCAAATTGTTGATTTGCGCCGTTTCGGCATTCTCGATAAGAGTGCCTAACGCGAATTTAGACGCGCCATCGTCCTCGGCTTCGTATGCTTTTTCTAATGCGTTTTTGCAAGGGGCGGTAAGCGAAACGCACGCCTTTAATGCAAGTTCGTAAATTTTATCTGCAATTTCTTTTGTATCAATTTTTCTCATGGTTTAAATTTTAATATATTTTTATTCAAAAGTAAACTCTTTTCGTTTACTTTAAGGGTGAGGATACTGTATAATTATGAGTATGGAAAATAAAAATACGCTTCCGCTTTCTGCGAAGGGCGGTGGTTTGGCTTATTCGTTAACCGTAGTTTTCTATCTTTTAATAGCCCTCGTGATTTCCTGTGTGGTATTAACTGCTCGTTTAATAGGGACGGATGCGGAAAGATATTTAAATTATTTAGGTTCGCCCATTGCAATAGCAGTGATTGCCGTTTTATATTTTGTAAGGTTCAAACAACCCGTAAAAAAGGTTCTGCCGATAAAAACTTCGCCAAAGTACTATCTTCTGGGCGTTATGCTTATCTTCGGGCTTTTATTTTCTCTTAACTCTTTAAACGAGCTTCTCGTCGATTTATTAGAACTGATAGGCTATAAAAAGCAAGAGTTTAACTTACCCGATATCTCAGGTTGGAAAATTCTGCCTGCGATAGTAATTATAGCAATTATTCCCGCAATTATGGAAGAAATACTCTTCCGCGGGATAATTTTAAACAATGCAGAAGATTCCGTCGGTACGTTAAACGCTATTTTTATCGTAGGGCTTTTGTTCAGTCTGTATCACGGCTCGGTAGAGCAGACTGTTTATCAGTTTATCTGCGGTTGCCTTTTCGCCTTTCTCGCAGTGCGCTCGCGTTCGGTTGCACCCTGCATACTCATACATTTTTTAAATAATGCGGTCATACTAATTCTCTACGCCTTGGGACTTATCGACAAGACTACGGGGTATTTAGTTTTACCGTTAGGGTGGGAAATAGGTTTAACTATTGCCTCCGCACTGTGTTTAATAGGTTCGGTTGTCTGGCTGATTCTTGATAAAAAGGAGATAAAGAAGGCACAGACGGGCGGAGTTAAAAGCTTTTTCGTCTTTGCGTCGGTAGGTATCGCCGTAATGGTCGTTATGTGGATAGTCGGGTTGTTCTAATGATTAAAATAAATATTATCTGTATGGGGAAAATGAAAGAGGAGTATTATAAGGAAGCGGTTGCCGAATACTCCAAACGCCTTTCCCGATTTTGTAAGTTAGAAATAAAAGAGTTCGCCGAGGGCAAAAACCTTAAAGAGGAAGCTCAAACCATATTAAGGGTTGCAGACGGCTATAAAATCGCATTATGCGTAGAGGGCAAAAAGCTTTCGAGCGAAGCCCTTGCCGAAAAAATAAAAAAGCTTTGCGACGAGGGCAGGGAGATTAGCTTTATAATAGGCTCGTCTTATGGACTTGACGATAGTGTAAAGGAAGTAAGCGATTTCAAACTTTCCTTTTCGGATATGACTTTCCCCCATAGGCTTATGCGCGTAATATTAGCCGAACAGATTTACAGGGCGTTTATGATAAATTACGGCTCGGAATATCATAAATAAATATTGGGTATAAGCAACCGAGTGTCTAACGCTAATAAAATCATAACCTTTAACGTATATTAAAGCGTGACGGTTTATGAAGAAATAACTTGCTTTTACTCGCATTATAAGAAGAAAAAATGTATTATCGGCTATTCTTTTTACGGCAGAAATATCTATGCAATGCACGTAGGCAAGCATTACGGCAAACAGTTTATAGCCGTATGCGGAACTCATGCAAGGGAGTGGATATGCTCCCGTCTTGCACTTAAATTTATAAGGCAGGGGAGCGAAGTCGGCGGTTGGGTAATACCCCTTTTAAACCCCGACGGCGCAATAATTTGCCAAACGCAAAAGCCTTTGTGGAAAGCCAACGGCAGAGGGGTCGATTTAAACTGCAATTTCGACGCCGATTGGGGTACGGGCAAGCTCAACGTAAAACATAGAGGAGCGGAGAACTGTATAGGCGATTACCCCCTTTCCGAACCCGAAACGTTAGCTCTCGCTAATTTTACAATAAAGGTAAAGCCTTACGTAACGCTGAGCTTTCACACAAAAGGCGGAGAGATTTATTGGGAATTTAAAGGCGAGGGCGACAAGAGTGGTGCAGACGTGATAGCGCAATACACGGGCTATACGCCTAAAATAATTACGGGTAGCGCAGGCGGTTACAAGGATTTCTGCATACAAAAACTGCATATCCCCTCATACACGATAGAGTGCGGTAAGGACAGCCTAACGCATCCTATTAAGAGTATAAGAAAGATTAGAGAGTGTAACGGGCTTCTGCGCTATTTTACTAAGCATTATGCTCCTTAGGGGCGTAACGAACCAAACTGAACCAACCAACGGAGAAAATGATGAGCGGTAATAAATTTATGAAATCGGCGTTAAAATGCGCTAAAAAAGCCCTTGACGAAGGCGAAGTGCCGATAGGCGCGGTCGTTGTTAAGGACGGCAAGGTAATTGCAAGGGGGCATAACTGCAGAACCAAAAAGCAGATAGCTACCGCCCATGCGGAAATAGAGGCAATCGAAAAGGCTTGTAAAAAGTTAGGCAGTTGGCGTATTCCCGAATGTGAGCTATACGTAACGCTCGAACCCTGCCCTATGTGCATGGGCGCCGCCCTCAATGCAAGAATACGCAAAATCTATTTCGGCGCACCCGAAGATAAGGGGCGCTCGCTGACTAAGGAGATAGCCTCCGCAAATCTATTAAACCACACAATAGAAGTGGAGGGCGGAGTAATGAAAGAGGAGTGTGCGGAAATTCTTTCGCGGTTCTTCTCATCTATGCGTTTAAGGGAAAAGTCCAAAAAGACGGAAGGGGATAAATAACCGATTGCTAAAATTATTTGGGAAGCGGTTGGGTTTAGAAAAGTAAATCACCCCTAAGTACGTAAGATACCGAAAAAATTTTCATTTACTAAGTTACAAATTAACATTTTAAGTGATAAATTTTTTTATTTTACAGTCGATTGACAATAACTTTACAAAAAAGTAGAATAAAATTGTGTCGGCAGATAAGCCGAACGCAAATTATTACGGAAGATAACCCGTGAATAAAAATTAAATATCGGAGGCAGTAAAACCGCATGATTAACCACGGCAACGAAATCAAGATTTTTTCAGGCAATTCCAACAGACCCTTGGCAGAAAAAATCGCACAACAGCTCAACACGACGCTCGGCGAAATGGAAGTAACTCACTTCTCCGACGGTGAAATTTACGTCCGCTATGACGAAACGGTACGCGGTAAGGACGTGTTCCTCGTTCAGTCAACAAGCTATCCCGTCAACACCAATTTAATGGAACTTCTCATTATGATTGACGCCGCTAAGCGTGCAAGCGCAGGCAGAATAACGGCTGTTATTCCCTATTTCGGCTATGCCCGTCAGGACAGAAAAGCCCGCTCGCGTGAGCCTATTACCGCAAAGCTTGTGGCAAATCTCTTAACCAGCGCAGGCGCAGACAGAATTTTGACAATGGATTTGCATTGCCTTCAAATTCAGGGCTTCTTCGATATTCCCTTAGATAATCTTGTCGGCGGTCCTACCCTCTACAATTACTTTAAACCCAAGGTTGACGACAACTTCGTGGTCGTTTCCCCCGACATCGGCTCTGTTGCGCGTGCAAGAAAGGTTGCCGCAAGAATGGACGCTAAGATGGCGATTATCGATAAACGCCGTCCCAAGGCAAATATGATGG
>JBJEVA010000022.1:0-7023 GCA_051884115.1 Candidatus Coproplasma sp.
GCGATTTATAGTCAAACCCGATAACCTCGCTATCCGCAAAAAGCGGTTGATAATGTTTTGCTTCCTCTGCACTACCGCCTTTGCCGTGTACGTATATTACTAACCGTTTCATAAAAAACCTTCTAAATTATGTAATCATTACCCCTCCCATTATCTTTTGTGATTGATATATAACCATAAAACTCATATATTCCGATAATATCATCTAAAATGGCCAATAGTTTAGCACCTTAGGATCTAACAAACCTTAATTAAACTTCTTTTTTAGCGCTTTATTGGATTTAATAGGTTCGCCTGTTTCAAGAAGCCAATATTCCCAACCGTTTCTTGAGCCATGAAGGATTAAACTTGCCGTAGCACTAAGGGCAGTAGAATTTGCGAAATGAGGATATACGATATAATTTTTCAAGAAACATAATCCCGACTCCGTTTCTCCAATAACGTTATCAGCTATCAGCTCTTGCCTTAAATCCTCTATTTCCGGATAAGCCGTCGCATTATCAAACTTAGTGTTTAGCATAGAACCTTCTTCTATTTCAACACTTCCGTCATCCCCATAGAATTTAGCCGTTGCCATAATATCCTTGGCGTCAAGGTATATTGGATATTTTTCAACCTTATCGCCACTAACTTCAAAATACGGATAAAGCTTTTGAATTTGCAAAATTAATTCTTCTGTTCTTGCATCGATATCGTCTATTGTCCATTTATCTTTTTTCAGCAACTCCTCATTAATTTTTAAATGAGCAGTCGAGGCAAGAACATCATTTTTATATTGCCAAACTTTATTTTGCATTTTACTATTATCAGGCTTTGCCGCCAACGTCAAATTCCCAAGCCTATGCAAGTTACGCTGATAAGTTTCCTCATCAATACCCAATGCCTCGTACCATTCAGGAGTAGGCGTTTGAGGCATAAGATGTTCTATGTTTAGCGTAGTTAAATCAACCGGAGCAGGATTATCCGAAAGCTCAAGCTTATCAAAAAACATTCTGACTGTTATACGCAAATTATACATATTTGCATTGATAACGCTATTGTACAGCTTAACATCGTCAGGCATTTCCATTGAATTGCCCTTATTTTTATTTACTAAATTACGTTTAAAACTATCAACTAATTTTGAATAGTCGTTACCACAATCTTTACAAATATCGTTCAGTAACGAAGGGAATAACCTCGTAATATCACTAGTATCAAGACCACATAAAGCACGACGAATAAGATAAGTATTTGTCATTGTCATTATCTCGTTAAACTGATCCAGTGTTACTAATCCCTGCTGTACCAGTGAATATAACTCCATAAATAAAGGCGCAGGCATTTCAGATAATATGTATCTGAATTCACGAACAGAATTGCGAATTTTTATATCAACCGTCTTTATATCTTGTTTGTATATTACGTGATAATACTCGGCATACTTAACTATATCTTTAAATATACCCTCGATTCCATAGACATCTTTATTTCTATTAAACCATTCAACGAAAACGTTATAAACTGCCGTTTTATTAGGAAGAGTTTTATTCTTAGCGGCTAAATATAGACGGAAGAATGCTTCCAGCTTTTTTGAATTATTTGTAAGCAGTTCCTCCAGATGCTTCCAATATTTCGAGTAATATTCCTCCTGTTTATCGCTTAAAATAGGCATAAGCATAAAGTTTCTTATAAGGTCTGATGCCGTAAGCTTTGCACCGGTTGCATTAATACTTTCAAATATTTTTTGCGGATAATCGTCGTTAGTAATTGGAACGCAAACTATATAAAGCTTATTCATTGCCATAAGAATATCATTAAGAGAAAACTGCCCCAAAAGACTTTCTATATGATCCCTAAGCCAGATATAGTTTTTATAGACGTTAGAGCCTTTTTCAGTAATACCCTCGATATCACCAGCCACTATTTGTTGATAAACTTCATCATCGGCGACAAGCGGCTTTAACTTATATTTCAATTTATCTATGGAATAAGGGTTAGTCAAATACTGGTTATTTAACGCATCCGCCTCTTGTTTCATTTCACGCTTAAGCATTATTTCTTTGACTGCATAGAGTAATAAAAACGTAGTTGTTAAACGCTGTTGACCATCAATAACTGAAAATTCACGAGAGCTAAAACTTATGGGTGTATCAAGATAAATCATAATACCCATAAAGTGTTTATCATATTGCCCGAGTAAAACCGATTTTAAATCTTCAAAGTATTGTTTAACTTCTTTATCCGAAGTCCATGTATAATTACGTTGATAAACCGGAATTACAAACTGTGAACCTTGGCTCTGTAATATTAACTCCATCAAACCTGTTTTTTTGGGTGCCTGTGATTCATTTAATGCCATCTTCTTATCTCCTACGTATTACTTCTATACTTCAAAACGCTTATTTTATAACCTGTTAATAATTTCCTGTTTATACCATAAGTTAGGGGCGGTATTTGCTTGGTATGCCTGCTCAAACATTTTATAAATTTGAGCATACTTAATTCCCTTTTCAATGATAGTTTTAATTTCAGTTGTTTGTACAGGAATTATCTTCATACCATCAACACTCTTTGCCCCATCTGATGAGTAATAGGGCATAACCTTCCTAGCTCTGAAATCCGACACAACATTGACGTGTAAAAAAGTTGTAGCAAATACGCAATAGGCTTCTTCGGAATGTTCAAGCAAATATTCTCCTAAATGTCTTGACACTGGCTCCATTTCCATTCGGCGTTGATTCGTACTATTCGCCAGTGTTGCCTCAATTAAAAGCGTATGTGCTGGATAGTTTCCGGTTTTCTCATAATGATATGTGATATCTTCGTGCCCACCTGCTGCATGGGTAATCGGCAACAGATCGGCATCCAATGACAAATTCATATAGTCAAGAACCTTTCCTTGCCTGCCAGAAATTTTATACCATACAATCGCAAGAACATACTCAAAGATAGTAGGCACATCGGCATTGTTGGTAACGATAGACTGAATGTCGGAATCTGCACGTTTTTCAAACATAGTCATCAAATTAATGAGAACATCGTCAGTGAATCTCGTGTCAATCATATGATTTAGACGCTCATATCTTTCTTTTTCAACCAAGTCTTGAATGTCTATAATACTTCGGACTTGTATGCCGTATAGTTCTTCTGCTTTATCAAATAGTCGTTCTTGAGTAACGGCAAAAGCTGTTCCGATTGACGAAAGTTCGCAATTTATTTCTAAATTATCAGCCTTTGAAAATGCCATATCTAACAGGCTGTCTTTTGTCAAAGCAAAATAACATTTCGGTATAATATCAAACCTGACCTTATCATCTTGAAAAATAATAGTATCGCTCGTCTTAAAATAACGCTTATTCAAATCATAATAGTCGTCGAGCAAGCTCTTTGCTTTAAAGAGGTGTAAAAGTTTAAAAAATTCCTCTTTGAAAGCAATCTCATCCTCTATTGTTAATATTGCTTTATCACTTTTAACAATTCTAATTCCTTTCGTTTCAAGTACATGTCTAGATACGGAATTGAATAGATAGAATTTCCAATATAAGCGAGCTCTGCCTGAAATTTTATCAACAGCGTTGAATAAATCAATTGTTGTATTATCATTAGGCGTAGCATTGAAAGCCCGTAAGGAATAATACAACTTCGTGTAAGGGGTATCGTAAGCCCTACTTTTACGATTCATGCCTATGTCTTGAATAAGGACATCATCTATAGTTGAAGCTTCAATAAGCAACTTTTTTGCTTCTTGATAATTATCCATTTCGGAAATTACAGAAACAATTACATCGTCTATTGTGGCTTTTTTATCCCTTATAGCTTTGATATAGTTGACTATGCGCTCAGTTTTCTCTTTATTGATAGCAAGAGGTAAAAGATATGTAAATTCCGATTTGCTGATTTCACCGATCTCAGACAATATATATGCCAATACCATATAAGGGCGGACATTATCATTTTCAAAAGGGCAAGAGGATTTCATCAGCTGTTTGAAATAGATAAAACTGTCGGCCGGGATGCGAAGTATATTATTTCTTAAAAATTTTCCACTTTCTGCAATTTCAAGAAGCGCACGACCGGCATTGGTTAGCCTACGGTCATTGTCTATCAAGCCTAAATCAACTAAGCCAGAAGTTTTTTGACGAGCATCTTTATCTTTACGAGGAGCAGTTTTATCCTCTATAAAGCCCTGTGCCTTTATGTAATCGTAATATGCAGATTGAATTTCATTGTTGGCACTCCATTGCTCGTCTTTATACTGTGGTAGCGACCAAAACTGATTTAAAAGCTTTAGTTGTAATTCAATTTTTCTATTGAATTCTACCATACGAAAACTAGTCGTACCGAGTGACCAACAATAACTTTTGTAAGCCGGCATTATGCTATCTCCTTAATAGTTCACAATTAAAACTTCCTCAGCCTTTGAGGTTCTGTCCTTGGTCTGATAATTTGAATTGGAATAGGAATAGTCAAGATATATAACACGATATTTGCCTATATTCTTATTTACCCAATCAATAAGTATCGCATTTTCCTTCCCCTTAGAATGAAGGACGTTGGATAGAGCAAATCGTATTCCCCGCTCATTCAAATTATCCAAATATTCCAACAATTCTTTTTCCAAGGTTTCATTCCAACCGTCTTGCTCGTTATACGTTGCACAAGTAATCAAATAAGGTGGATCTACGTAGACAAAAGTTTTTTCATTCCAATCGCTGTTAGGCAACTCCCTAAAATCACAATTTTCGAATCTATAATCACCACTCTTTAATCTATCAATAAACATTGAGAGCTTTTCTCTCATCTTCTTATTAAAATCACGTTTACCGGCAGGCAAGTTAAATTCACCTTTTTTATTGAAACGTATCTGATTATTAAACGCATATACAATCAAAACGTAAAGAGTTATATAATAACCGTAATCACGACTCGTCATCGTGTTAAAGTCGCTACGCAACCGATTATACCCCTCAGCATTATATTTGGACAGCCCATCTGAACTATTGCAACCATAGTATTCATATCCGTTCTTATCCGAATCAGAAAGGTTGTATTTCTCAATGATTGAATCAATGAGCCTGAACGTTTCACTCTTGTCCATATTTTTAAAAGTTCCAAACATAAAGCGAAGCAAGCTATTATTGTCATTGAATAAAACTTTATTACAGGGAACGTTTATTCCCACGTTACCGCCACCACAAAACAAATCCACAAAATAATCAACATCATCAGGGAAATGGGGTAACAACTGAGGCAAGAGTTTGAACTTCCCTCCCGTATAATTTAACGGAGACTGTATCAGCTCCTTCTGCCTGTAATCGTAACATTCGCAGAGGAACAGTCTTTCTTCATTATCCTTTATATCTGACTTGCCTGCACTAAAAGCACGGTAATCCAACGAAAAAACTTTAACCCTTCCTTTACGAGACAGAATACGCATTATGTCGGCATCGCTGATTTTTGCGTTGGACCTATCATTGCCTTTATCTGCCATATTGTTATATGAAAGCAATATATATCTTGCTTTTATATGGGAAACCAAGTCTTCAAACGCTTTTGTCGCACTTGATGTGCAGTAATCACTTTTTAAATGACTTCTGTCCATCTTCAAAGCAACACCTTTTACTTCAGGCTTTTCCCATCTGGCTACGTTTTCTAGTAGATGATATGCATCACAATACTGACGAGAATTATAAGGAGGATCTATATAGACTAAATCTGCTTCAATACGCTTAACCAATTCGTTTGCGTCTTCGTTATAACATTGATTATTCTCGTTGTTATTATTGCTTGCAAGCGGTAAAGATAACTCTATATGACGAGTAAACTCTCCACCTTTTATATATGCGTCATAATGACCACACGTATTTGCAATTTTATCCATTGCATAAAGAAGCGAAGTGATAAGTATTGCACGTTCACGAGTATTTATAAGCCCATCTCGATACTTTATCTCTATATCTTCACGTATAAAACCAATCTTTCTACAATCTTGCAGGCTAAAGAAAGTATCAGCAAAATTGATTGACATATAGTTATCTTCCTGCGGTTCTATGGCGTTATAATATAGAATAAGGTTCTTAATCTTTTCTTCATTAAAATGCTCTGCCCCAAACCAAGCAACGTGACACACGTGATTAAAGTATAGCAGGTCATTCGTAATAATCTTCTTATCCGCAAAAGCTGAAGATACCGAACCCGTACCGGCAAAGATGTCAGCAACCGTATTTATGCCCGAACATTCACGAGAAACAGTTTCCGTGATAAAGCTTAGCAATTTATATTTATTACCTAAATATCTTCTATTGTTAATCTTAGTTGTTTTCAGCTCAGGTTCTTCAGATACAGAAACATCAGTTTCTTTCTCCGACCTAATAAGTTCTTTCAACTGTATTAACAATTCCTCGTTCCAGACGTATCTTCCACTCTCCGTTGTGGGAACAGCAAAAAGATTATTCTTTATTAGATAATAGAACGTCGAACGGTTAATATTTAGTTCTTTTAAAATATCATTAGTGGTTAAAGCAACAGGCATTGTATACTCCATTGTGCAACTACTTTTACTCTATATTGGACATTATAACATTACTATACGCAAATTTCAAGGCTATGTTGAAATATATACGCATATTTTTTGGATGCGCTTTACTTTTAGCATCCAACATTATCATTTTCTTGCTAGTTATTTAGTTTTGGTTTTTTTATGCTATAGCCTTTTTCTAAACTCAGCTTTTATCTTTCAGTTAATCCCTATTCTTATTTTAACACCTAAATATGACAGAATGCGGCATAATTAAAAAATATTTCAAAAATATACATATTGTTTTCAAGTATTTGAAAAAGACATAACTTATGCTATAATAATATTAAATTAATCCTGATTGATAAACTCCCTTCTTCTTCGGGCGATTTAATGATGGATTCCCTTTTCACCGACAACGAGGCGTTGAAAGCCTATCAAAAGCACCCCCTGCATTTAGAGGTTGCTAACGGACTTGTCCGCCCTAACGTAGACGTCCGCCTGTCCTTTGATTTTGAAGTATA
>JBJEVA010000023.1:0-1597 GCA_051884115.1 Candidatus Coproplasma sp.
TGACGTTGAGCAGTATGCGGACAAGCAAGCCGAGCAAATCAACGCTCAATTAAAGAGCTTTGCCAAGAAGAAGAGGAAGAAAAGGAAATAGATAGATTAACAAAACTAAATCGAATGGCTAACCACCATAGAGCAGGTAACAACTGCTAAATACGGTTAAAGTCGGTGAAACGTTATGTTTTGTCGGCTTTTTTGTATCCTTTTTTGGTGATTAAACAGCTCTATGTCAGGGATAATACAACAAAACAATTCAAGGAGGTGATGCCTATGTGCTAACTAAAAGGCAAGCGGACAAGCCTAATAATAGTCCGCAAACAGCAAGCAAAATACAAGCCAAAAACAAACGAAATTCAAACAATAGGAGGAGTATAAAATTGCAACAAATTTCAAAAAGTGATAGGCAGGTAAAGGGTTTTGCCACAGATAGTCAAAACCGACACTATTCGCCACGGCGAAAGGAAGAATCGGGAAACCCGATTTACAGGAGGTGATGAACGAATAAAACTATTGACAATTAGGTAAAAATATAGTATAGTATATATACGATACGCAATTTTTACCGACAACAGCGGAATGTAGAATTAATAATTCTATACTTAATACACCCGTAATGTCGGGAATTGATAAGGAGACAAAAAATGTGTAGGGTAAACGTTGCTTATCTTTCCGTTAAAAGCAAAGTTTGCACAACCTATATAAAACTAAAATGATAAGGAGAATTGAAACAACAAAATAATGAACTAACAAAAGAGGCAAAGATTTATAAACAGAATCAAAACTATAATGCGTTTATTGGAATGATGGCGCAGCTTATGCAAAAATACGGCGAAAGAGTATTAAACGGAGTTGACGAAAAACAGGAGGTAAAAAGTGAACAGAGAGGGTAAAAAATGTTTTTTATATTCTCGTGTAAGTACGGAAATGCAGGTTGACGGGTATAGCCTTGAAGCGCAGAAAACTTGTTTGAAAAAGTTTGCGGAAAGGGAAGAAATGATTGTGGCGGATACATACGAAGATGCAGGCAAGTCGGGTAAGTCAATAGAGGGACGACCTGCGTTTAAAAAGATGCTGTCCGATATAGAAAACGGTGCGGTGGTTGATTACGTTCTCGTTTACAAGCTCTCCCGTTTTGGCAGAAATGCGGCGGATATACTCAATTCGTTGGAACTTTTACAGACGTATGACGTGAATCTGATTTGTATTGAAGAGGGTATAGATTCGTCGCAGACAAGCGGGAAACTGCTTATATCCGTACTCTCTGCCGTTGCGGAAATCGAGCGAGAAAACATTCTCGAACAGACGATGAACGGCAGAAGAGAAAAGGCTCGGCAAGGTAAATGGAACGGCGGACCTGCTCCATACGGATATTCGATTCAAAACGAGACACTTCAAATAGACGAAGAAGAAGCTGAAATTGTCAGATTGATATTCGATAAGTACTTCAATACGAGGATGGGCTATGGGGGAATCGCAAAACTTCTTAATTTACAGGGGATAAAGAAGAAACCGAGAAAAGAAACGGATATTGAAGGATTCAGTGCGCACTTTATTCAACAGCTTATAGACAATCCCGTTTACTGCGGAAAGATTGCTTACG
>JBJEVA010000024.1:0-6892 GCA_051884115.1 Candidatus Coproplasma sp.
AATATCGAGTTAGGGACCAGAAGGTCGTGGGTTCAAGTCCCGTCACCTCAACCACAAAAAGGTAAAGCAATTTTCTGCTTTACCTTTTTTCGTTTACTTAGCGGTTATTATTCAAAATTTTAAAGACAGAATTTACTTCAACAATTTACTCCTGCCAAATTACTTCAACATTTTACTTCAATCAAAAAGGGTAAAGCCAACGCTCTACCCTTTTTTAATGCACTACCGAATTATTAGTAATCGGCATACTCATATATTTAATTATGAAATCACTACCTTTTCTAAAGTTGCCATAGCTTCGTCGATTAGCGCCTCTACGTTAAGCTTTGACTCTTCGGCAAGTATTTCTTCCATCTTAGGTCTTATTACAGGGTGCTTAGGCAAAAATACGGTACAGCAATCTTCATAAGGTTGAATTGAAATTTCGTATGCACCCATTGCGCGACTGCGCTCTATTATTTCGTTTTTATCGAAACCGCACAGAGGGCGGAGTATAGGCAAACTCTCGATAACGCTTCCCGATGAAGTCATTCCCTCGATTGTCTGGCTTGCAACCTGACCTAAACTTTCACCCGTGATAAGGCATTGCGCTCCACTCTTTTTAGCTACTCGTTCGGCAATTCTCATCATAAAACGCCTTAAAAGCGTAACCATAAACTCACCGTTGCACTTTTTATGAATCTCTTCCTGAATGTGCGTAACCTTAACAACGTTTAAAGTTGTACCGCAGGAATATTGAGAGAGGACGGAGGCAAGCTCTTCCACCTTCTCCCTTGCCTGCATATTGGTATAGGGATAGCTGTGGAAATGAACACAGTCAATCTTCATTCCCCTCTTTGCCATCATATGCCCTGCAACGGGGCTGTCGATACCACCGCTTATAAGAAGCATACCTTTGCCGGCAGTACCCACAGGCATACCGCCCGCACCCTTTATCAGACTGCAAAATACTAACGAAGTGCCGTCTTCCCTTAAATCTATGCCGAGGATATTTTCAGGGTTATGAATATCAACCTTTAAGTTGGGACGGGCATCTAACAATCTTCCGCCTATTTCAGCGTTGATTGCCATTGAGTTTAAGGGGAATTTTTTGTCTGCTCTGTGAGCATCAACTTTGAAAGTTCCGCTCTCAGGGCATACTTCTAATGACGCCTTTTCAATCTCGTCAAGCGAAGTATTTACCTTTAACGCAATACTCAAAGTATGAACGCCGAAAACCTTAGTAAGTCTTTCAACAATAGTTTCCGCATCGCTTTCGTTAAAGCCTGTAACGAGGTACCTTCCGCTTCTCTTTTTGATTTGGTGTTTAATACCTCTTAACGCTTTTTCCATATTTTCAGCAAAAACACGTTCAAAATAACCGCGGTTATTGCCCTTTAAATGAATTTCACAATATCTAACAATTATTACTTTTTCCATTATTATTCCATTATTTCCCGTCTGTTTTTAACGGTTTGATTTAAAATTTCAGTAGCCTTTACAATCTCTTCTTCGGTTGTATCGGAAGATAAACTAAGCCTTAACACGCCGTCGGCAGACTCTTCGTTAAGTCCGCAGGAGAGTATTACGCGAGAATACCTTTTCTTATCATTGGACGAACAAGCCGAACCCGTACCGATAATAAGTCCTTTATCGTCAACCTCGTGTAAAATTATCTCCCCTCTAACCCCCTTCGCTACAACCGATAAGATATAAGGCGACGCATCTTTTGAGGAAATACAACTGAAAAGGTTTTCGTCTAAAAGACTTCTTAACTTTTCATTCAAAGCCTTTACGTAATTGAAGTTCTGCCCTATTTTAGAATACTTTTTCTCGGTAGCGTACTCCAACATTTTAATTCCGAAGACGTTTTCAGTACCGCTTCTTAACCCTTTCTCCTGTCCACCGCCAAAAACGTAAGGCTTAATAACGAGGTTTTTACGCTTAATAAGCGCACCCGTCCCCTTTAAGGCCCCGATTTTATGTGCAGAAATGCTGTACATATCGATGTCTTTACCTAATTTGAATGGTAGTTTGCCAAACGCCTGAACGCCGTCCGAATGGAAAAGAGTTTTAGAATTGAGCTTTTTAACCCTGCTTGCTATTGCGTTAACGTCGTTAATTGCACCCGTTTCGTTATTTACGTGAATTACGGAAACTAATGACGTTTGACCATCAATAAGCTCTAACAGCTTTTCAACGTTTACCGAACCGTCTGCATTCAAAGGGGCAAAACGAACCTCTATTCCCCTCTGCTTTAATTCGTTGACAGAAGCAAAGACGGCGGAATGTTCTGAAAGAGTTGTAACAACGTTTCCCCTTTTGCCTCCGCAGAAGATTGCCTGATTGTCTGCCTCGGTTCCGCACGACGTAAAAATTATGTCGTAAGTTGCACTGTTAGCAACCATATCAAGAATATTTTTACGTGTTTTTTCTAATTCCCGATGCAAAGCATAACCTTCCGCATAGAGTGCGGAAGGATTATAAAAGCTTTCTAATAAATATTTTTGCGCCTTTTCAAGGCATTCTTGGTCGGGCTTAGTCGTAGCCGCATTATCCAAATAAATCATTAAATTTCGATTATACCCTTATAGGTTTGTTTAACTGAACCGTCAAGCTCAATCTCTCCGTCCTCGTCGAGTTTAACGAACAAGTCGCCTCCCCTCAACTTAACGGTTATAAGCTCATTGCTCTTGCAACCACCGTTATTTATTGCTCCGATTGCAGTTGCCGCGGCGGACGTTGCACACGCCAACATTTCGCCATTGTTCTTACCCCATACGCGTACTTTGATTGTTACGCTGTTTACAACTCTTACACATTCAACGTACGTTTCGGGTTTAACAAGTCCGCTGAGAATTAAAGTTTGTCCCAATTCTTCCAAGTTAACGTCGTCAACCTTATCGCAGAACATTACGGCGTGAGAAGTACCTACTTCTACAAGTTTTAAAGATTTGAAGTCGAATCCGTTAGAAGCTACCAGCGCGGAAACTTCAGCATTTTCGCAAACCTCTGCTTTGCCGAGTTTTATCGCTACGGAGCTTGCTACTCCGTTTGCAACGTAAACGCTGACTTCGCTTACCTTTCCGCAACTCTCAATCGTGAACTTCTCTCCACTTACCAAGCCGTTATCGTAAAGATATTTAGCCGAATATCTTATGGGGTTAGCGGCAAGACCGCCGTCGCTACCGTCGCGGTTGAATACGCGTACTTTTGCGTCTGCAATATCAGACTTTTCAACCATAACTATGCCGTCTGCGCCAATTGCAAAATTTCTGTCGCAACAGGTGATTGCAAGCGATTCGGGGCAAGTTATCTGACCGTCCATATTATTGAACAGAATATAGTCGTTACCGCAACTGTTCATCTTACAGAATTCAAGTTTTAACTTGTCCTTCCTAAGCCTGTTGATATCGACAAGTTCGGTATTGAACTGATTGTATCTTCCTGCAATAACGTCGGCAAGCGCATTGGCGGTATCGAGCGACGTAAGAACGGTTATGCCGAGCAATATTGCATGATGATGAAGCGACATATAGTTTGTAATAGACTCTATGTCAGTCTTACCTGTATAGACGATATAGTCTATTTTACCCTCGTCCATCAACTTAATAATTTCGTCGTTAGATGAAAGCCTTGCAACATCGTTACATTCAAGCCCTAAGCTTCTTATAACGTCTGCCGTACCCTTTGTTGCATAGAGCGTAAGCCCTAAGTCTGCAAACTTTTTAACTATGTTTACTATTTCAGGCTTATCCTGGTCGTTAATAGTAAAGTAGATGCCGGAAGGATTCTGCTTTGTGGGGTGCTTCATATTGAAGCCTGCCGATACAAGCCCCTTAAAGAGTGCCTCTTCAATCGTCTTACCGATACCTAAAACTTCACCCGTCGATTTCATTTCAGGTCCTAACTGAGAGTTAACGTTGTTAAGCTTTTCAAACGAGAACACGGGTACCTTTACGGCAACGTAAGGTGAATTATGATACAAACCTGTACCGTAACCGAGTTTTTTAAGCTTTGCCCCTACCATTATCTTGGTAGCAAGGTCAACCATGGGGACGCCCGTAACCTTAGAAATATAGGGAACGGTACGAGAAGCCCTGGGGTTAACCTCGATTACGTAAAGTTCGTTCTGATAAATGAGGTATTGAATGTTTATTAAACCCTTTGTTTTAAGCGAAATTGCAAGATTGGTAGAAACTTCTACAATCTTTTTAAGCATTGCATCGCTTAAATTGTAAGGGGGATAAACTGCGATTGAGTCACCGCTGTGAACGCCTGCCCTTTCGATATGTTGCATAATACCGGGAATCAGCACGTCAACGCCGTCGGATATCGCATCGACTTCAAGTTCGGTACCCATAAGGTATTTATCGCAAAGAACAGGGTTTTCTATCTTCTGGGCGAGAATTACGTCCATATACCTTTCGATATCGTTCTGCGTAAAGGCGATAGTCATATTCTGACCGCCGATTACGTAAGAAGGTCTTAAAAGTACGGGATAGCCCAACTTTTCAGCGGCCCCTACAGCCTCTTCCTTTGTCATAACCGTTACGCCCTTAGGTCTTGCAATATGGAATTGTTCCAAAAGTTCGTCGAACCTCTCTCTGTCCTCTGCAAGGTCAACGCTGTCGGCAGGAGTTCCGAGTATGCGAACACCCTTCTTATCGAGGTAAGCGCAGAGCTTAATAGCCGTCTGTCCACCGAAGGTTATTACTACGCCGTAAGGCTTTTCTACGTCGATAACGTTTTGAACGTCTTCGGGAGTAAGGCTTTCAAAATAAAGCCTATCCGCCGTGTCAAAGTCGGTGGAAACGGTTTCGGGGTTATTATTTATAATGATAACTTCGTATCCGAGTTTCTTCAACGCCCATACGCAGTGAACTGAGGAATAGTCAAATTCGATACCCTGACCTATTCTTATAGGACCCGAACCGATAACTATAATCCTTCTCTTCTTATTCTGCCTGCTCTTTGTTACAAAAGGCGAAGCCTCGTCGTGTTCAACCTCGTCATAAGTTGAATAGAAATAAGGAGTCTGCGCGGCAAATTCCGCGGCACAAGTATCAACCATTTTATAACAAGCGTTAACGTGCTTGGGGAGCTTATTTGCGGAAATCTTTTCAAGCTCTTTATCAGGATAACCGAGTTTTTTACCCTTAATATAAAGGTCTTTGGTTAAAGGTTTACCATCAATTGATTTTTCAAACTCGGAAAGATTTTTAAGCTTGTTTAAGAACCAAGGGTCAATAGTCGTAATTGCATTGATTTCTTCAACGGGAATTCCGCGTTTAATTGCCTGATATACGACGAAAAGCCTTTCATCAGTAAGGTCATAGAGTTTTTCACGTATCTCTTCGTCGGTAAACTTTTCAAGTTTAGGCATATTGAGCGTTCCGAGAGAGATTTCAGCACCCCTTACAGCTTTCATTATAGCCATTTCGAAACTTGTACCGATTGCCATAACTTCGCCCGTAGCTTTCATACGCGTTCCGAGATTTCTCTTAGCATAGAGGAATTTGTCGAAGGGCCACTTGGGAAGCTTAACTACAACGTAGTCAATCGTAGGTTCAAACGAAGCGTAGGTTATGCCTGTAACGTCGTTTTTAATCTCGTCTAAGGTATAGCCGAGCGCAATCTTTGTTGCAACCTTAGCAATAGGGAATCCCGTTGCCTTTGATGCAAGTGCAGACGAACGTGATACACGAGGGTTAACCTCGATTACTGCATATTCAAAGCTATCGGGCTTTAAGGCAAACTGACAGTTGCATCCGCCCTCTATTCCGAGTTCGCTGATTATATTCAACGACGCTGAACGAAGCATCTGATATTCTTTATCAGAAAGCGTTACGGCAGGAGCAATGACTATGGAGTCGCCTGTGTGAACGCCTACGGGGTCGAAGTTTTCCATTGAGCAGACGGTTATAACGTTGCCTGCGCTGTCACGGATAACTTCAAACTCAATCTCCTTCCAACCTGCAATGTACTTTTCTATTAGTACCTGCGTAATGGGTGAAAGCATAAGACCGTTGTGCGCAATGAGCCTTAACTCAGCCTCATCGTGAGCAACGCCACCGCCTGCACCGCCGAGGGTATATGCAGGACGGACGATTACGGGATAACCGCCTATTTTTTCAGCAATTGCAACGCACTCATCAACAGTGTATGCGATATCGGAGGGAACTACGGGCTGATTGATTTTCTCCATAGTTTCCTTGAAAAGCTCTCTGTCCTCTGCCCTGTCGATTGAATCGAGCTTAACGCCGATAAGTTTTACGCCGTACTTGTCCAAAAAACCATCTTTTGCAAGCTGACAGCCGAGTGTTAAACCTGTCTGACCGCCGAGAGATGCCAAAAGGCTGTCGGGACGTTCCTTTATTATTATTCTCTTTAACGTATTGGTGGTTAAAGGTTCAAGATAAATTTCGTCTGCCAATGCACTATCGGTCATAATGGTTGCAGGGTTGGAGTTACAGAGAACAACGTTAATACCCTCATTCTTCAAAATTCTGCACGCCTGAGTTCCTGCATAGTCAAACTCAGCCGCCTGCCCGATTACTATGGGACCGGAACCGATTACGAGTACCTTTTTAATATCTTCCTTCTTAGGCATTGAATTTACCCTCCGTAATATTTTGCATAAATCTGTCGAATAAGAAGCCTGCGTCGTGAGGACCGCCACAAGCTTCGGGATGGAACTGTACGGTGAATGCGTTTATTTCAGGATAATCGAAACCTTCGCAAGTGCCGTCGTTGGCATTAACAAAGCTCAACTTACCAATACCGTCAAGGCTGGAAGAAATAACTTCGTAACCGTGATTTTGGCTTGAAATATAAACCTTGCCTGTTGCAAGACACTTAACGGGCTGATTTGCACCCCTGTGACCGTACTTCATCTTCTTGGTCTTACCGC
>JBJEVA010000025.1:0-6889 GCA_051884115.1 Candidatus Coproplasma sp.
ATGTATAAATACGAAATACTTGCTCAACTGAATAAATATAAAGGCAGGGATAAGGCAAGATTGCATATGCCCGGTCATAAGAACGCAGGGTTCTTCAAGGCGAATTTCCCCGTTTCCCCCATAGATATGACCGAGCTATCATTTTCCGACGACTTAAACTGCCCTGACGGCGTAATTAAAAAAGCACAGGACGATTTAGCCGAAATTCTCGGAGCTAAAAAGGCGTACATAACCACAGACGGTTCTTCGTCGGGGGTTATGACTATGCTGTTCGTTGCTCAGGCTTACGGCACTAAGATTATCGTACCCCGCAATTCGCACAAAAGCGTATTTAACGCCTGCCGAATACTCAACGTCGAACCCGTTATAGTACAGGGCGAAGAGAGCGAGGGAGTGCTTCTGCCCCCTTCGGCAGAGCTTATTGAAAAGCTGATTGTCAACGACGTAACCATATCGGGTATGATTATAACTTCACCCGATTACTACGGCAATATTGCCCCCTTAGAGGAGTATGCCGAAGTGCTTAAAAAGTACGACAGGCTACTTTTGGTTGACGGCGCACACGGCGCTCACCTTGCGTTAAGCGAAAATAGGGACGGCTATGCAGGCAAGTACGCCGATATCTGGGTTGACGGAGCGCACAAGAGCTTGCCCACCCTAACCCAAGGCGCAATAGTCTGCGTTAACCTTGAAAAAGTAATACCCCGTACCGAAGAGGGACTTTCCATCTTCCGCACCACTTCGCCCAGCTATCCTATTATGGCGAGTGTGGAGTTCGGCGTTAAATATTTTATTAACAACCCCAAGGCGCTAATTAAGGCAAAACAGGTGGTTGCTCAGCTCAAAGACGATTTAACGGGGCTGACCTTTTACCCCTCTAAGGATTGGACTAAGCTTGCGGTTGACTTCAAACCCTTGGATATATCCCCAGACTTAGCGCAGAAGGAATTGGAAAAGAAGGGCATATATGCCGAGATGAACGACGGCAGATACCTTTTATTCTATCTCTCCCCCTGCCTTGACGCCCTTACGGCAATGAGTCTTAAAAACACACTTCTCCCCATATGCGCAAAGAAAAAGCTCAGGGGGACTTATGAAGAAAGGGCAACGCTCCCCACGGCGGAGAGGACGTACAGCTTCCTCTATGCCTACAAACAGCCCACCGAGTGGATACCGCTTGAAAAGGCTGTGGGCAGAATGTCTGCCGGAAACGTTGGAATTACTCCCCCCTGCCTGCCCGTAATCGTTGCAGGCGAAATCATAAGCAAGGAAGCGGTTAAACTGCTATCCTCGGCAAAAAATACTTTCGGAATAATAGACGGAAAGATAAAGGCGGTTAAAAAGTGAGGGGTAAATTTATCACCTTCGAGGGCTGTGAAGGCAGTGGAAAGAGTACGCAGATAAGGCTTTTGGCGGAAAGGCTTACTTCCGAGGGAAAGGACGTGCTGATAACGAGAGAACCCGGCGGAAGCGACGTTGCCGAGCAGATACGAAGAATTATCTTAGACGGCAAAAACACGGCTATGTGCGACGAGTGCGAAGCGCTCTTATACGCATCGGCGCGTATTCAGCACCTTAAAGAGATTGTCGAGCCTGCGCTTTCCGAGGGGAAGTTGGTAATCTGCGACAGGTACGTCGATTCTTCGCTCGCCTACCAAGGCTATGCGAGGGGCTTGGGCGAGGAGTATATAAAGGATATAAATTCGGTTGCGCTAAAAGATTACGCCCCCGACTTAACCTTATTTTTAAACATCTCGCCAAAGAACGCGTTCGAGCGTAAGCACGGCGCTGATGAGGGCGACAGAATTGAACAGCAGGGGCTTGCCTTCCACGAAAGGGTCTATGAAGGTTACCTTGCCCTTGCACAAAAAACCCCCCGAATATGTGCCGTTGACTGTAGCGGAAGCAAGTTTCAGACGGCGGAAAAGATATACAATATCTTAAAGTCAAAGGGTATAATATAACCTTAATTAAAGGTAGCGCAACTTATGGAACAGCTGATTTTCGGCACGTCTGCATATAGAATACTCTCACAAGAGGCGAAGAGCGATAAGCTTTCGCACTCCTATATGCTGTACTTTGCCGACCCGTTTAATTTAAGGTCCGCCTTAAAGCTGTTTGCGCGTAACTTTTTCCCCGAAGAAAAGCCGTCGCTAATTGATAGTGAGGGGTTGTCCGACCTTAAAATTTACCCCGCTATCGGTGAAAAGCTTACGGCTGATATAGCAACGCAAATCGTAGAGGACAGCGCAATCCGCCCTATTCACCACGATAAAAAGCTGTATATAATAGACAATTTCAGCGACGCCTCCCCCATATTTCAGAACAAGCTGTTAAAGGTTTTGGAGGAACCGCCCCAAGGCGTCTATTTCCTATTAGGCGTAACCTCGCTCTCCCCCGTATTGGACACGGTGCGTTCAAGGGTTAAGCTTTTAGAGATTGCCCCCTTTACCGAGGAAGAAATTTTTTGCGCACTTCAAAGGCGGGGAGAGGATGAAAGAAACAGAGCCGTTGCGCAAAACTGCGGTGGGGTTTTGGGCGAAGCCGAGAATATGTTGAAGGGGCAATGGTATAAAGAAGTCAGGCGCGTAGCAGAGGAAATCTGTGCGGTAACCACCCTTAAAGATGCAACTAAAGTTTCGCAAAAGGTGGGCGACTTCAAGTACAAAAAAGAGCTGTTGACAGCTATGCAGGCGAACTATTTCAAAATAGTACAAGCCTATGCAAAGGACGGCGAATATTCAAATAAAATCTCAAAAGGTACGGCAATATATGCCGTTGAAAGTATAAATAAGGCGTTGGCGGATTTAAAATTCAACGCTAATTTCTCATCGCTTATGTACGATTTACTCCTTCGTATTTCGTCAAAGCGTTAAAAGGCGTTCAGCCTTTATGCAAGGAAATTTATGGTAAAGATAGTAAGTATAAAATTTAAGGACGGCGGAAAGCCCTACTATTTTGCTCCCGGCGAATTGCAATACGAAAAGGGTATGGGGGTAATTGTAGAGACGTCAAAGGGGCTTGAATACGCCGTTGTCGATTCACCCGTTAAAGAGGTTGATGAGAGCGAAGTAGTCTCCCCGTTAAAGCCCGTTGTGCGTATAGCCACCCCTGCCGACTTAGAGCAGGTTAAGCGCAACGAAGAACGCAAGGACGAAGCCCTTCAAATTGCAAAAGAAAAGATAGAGGCTCGCGGTCTTGATATGAAGCCCGTGGGGGTTGAGTTTGCCTTCGACGGTACAAAAGTGACGATTTTCTTCACTTCCGAAAACAGGGTTGACTTCCGTGAACTTATAAAAGATTTGTCCTCTGCTTTCCGTATGAGAATCGAGTTAAGGCAGATAGGCATCAGGGAAGAGATTAAGCTTATGGGCGGTCTTGCCCCCTGCGGTAGGGAGTGCTGTTGCGTAAGGAGCCTGCAAGAGCCTAAAAAGGTCTCCGTAAAGATGGCTAAAAATCAGGGGCTATCGCTTAACCCCAGCAAAATTTCGGGTCTGTGCGGAAGGCTTATGTGCTGTCTTGCCTACGAAAACGACTACTATTCCGACGCCTGCAAAAAGGTGCCGAAGATTGGTAGCGAGGCGGAAACGCCGGAGGGCAAGGGCATTGTCGTAAACGTCAATATGCTTAAAATGACGGTTAAGGTCAAGATTGAAAAGGGCGACGCGGTCAGCTATCACGACTACGGGGTCGATGAAATTTCCTTTATGAGGGGAAACGTTGCTATGGGTAAGACAGGCGACGACGATGACGAAGAAGCTATAGAAGAGATTGCCGAGGGCAAAGAAGAACTTATTGAAGAAAAGCCTCAACCCGTAAAGGAAAATAGGCAGGAAGTTAAAGCCGAGAGTAAGGTTGAGAATAAAACTGAGAATAAGGCAGAGAACGCCCGTTTCGATAAAAACCGCCACAATAAGGATAGGGGAAATAAGCAAAATTCCCACAACGGCGAGAACAAAAACGGCAAGCCGAACATAGCCAACGGCGAGCATAAGAATAATAAACCAAACTCTCAGAACGGCGAACACAAGGCAAATAAGCCCAACGGTCAGAATAACGAGCATAAGAACAACAAGCAAAGCAACGGCAAAAACAGCAACGCGAACAACGTTAACAGCGTAAAAGTTAATTTTAACCGTCAAGCCGAAAAGGCAAACGCCGAAGGCGGAGTTTCAAACGGCGAAGGGGCAGGCGTACCCTTTGGCAGGCAGAGGAACAAAAACCGTAGGCATCACAATTTTAAGGGTGCGTCAAAGGAGAATAACCGCAGTAATGACGGCAAAGGCGCTGTTAGTACCCAAAGCGACGGCAAAAATAATGGGTGAAAAAATTATTTACCGCTTTACAGCGTAAAAATTGTATGATATAATAAATGCGAACAGAGCGGATTACCGCAAAAAGTTCTTTTAATAAAATTTTATGGAGGAGTTTTATTATGGCACACGTAATTTCTGACGAATGCGTAAGCTGTGGCGCATGCGCCGCTACTTGCCCCGTAGGCGCAATCAGCGAAGGTCCCGATAAGTACGTCGTTGATGCTGATACCTGCATCGATTGCGGAGCTTGCGAAGACGGTTGCCCCACCGGTGCAATCAAGGCTGAATAATCCTAAGCATTGGAAGGAGGGGGAACGCTTGTCGGCGTTCCCCTTTTACTTACTTATACTTCTCTTCATATATACATCGCATTTCTGCGTTGTGTTCCGTTCCGCATCAGTCATTTACAATTAAAAGTAAACTCCTGTCGGCGGTACTCACACGCCTTGAACTGCTCGCATCTGTGAAGAGGGACTTGCTTGGGTATTTGACTTCGTAATTACTTTGGTGTGGTAGGTCGTCATTGCGAACCGTCAACAGACGGTGTGGCAATCTCAGAGTACGAAGTCTGTTTTTTGTTTGATTAGTGAATAGTAAGTCAAACATTAAAGCAATTAAGATACTTCGCTGTGGTCGCACCACTGTGGCAATCCCAGAGTACGAAGTCCGCACTTCTAAATAATTTCTAATAATATACAACGCAACAATACAAACCATAATAATATATGCAGATAAAAGAGGGCGAACAGGCGGAAGTCCTGTTTGGCGACAAAATCATAATACAGAACAAATCGCTGTATCGCTTTACTTCGGACAGCATACTTTTGTCGCGCTTTGCAAGGGCAAAGGCACACGATAATGTTGCAGACTTTTGTGCAGGGTGCGGTGCCGTCGGCTATCACTTCTTATGTTTAAACCCCAATATTCAAAGCTTAACCCTCTTTGAAATGCAACCTTCCCTTGCGGATATGGCTCGGCGAACGGCGGAGGCTAACGGCTTTAACTCCACAATAGTAGAGGGTAAATTGCAAGAAATCGGCAGGGAATACGACGGATCTTTCTCCCTAATTTTATGCAATCCCCCGTACGAGCGGGGTGGGTTTGAAAATATCTCGTACGAAAAGGCAGTCTGCCGAAAGGAACTCACCATAACTTTAGACGAAATTCTCTCGATTGCCTCTAAAAAGCTTAAATTCGGCGGAAGAATAGCAATGACTAACAGGGCGGACCGCCTTGCCGAAGTCATTTACACGATGAAAAAATACGGCATAGAGCCTAAGCGCATACAGCTTGTTAAGGGTGCTAAAAATTCGCCTTACTACCTTTTAATGATTGAGGGGGTTAAGGGCGGTAAACCCTCGGTAGAGATTATGCCCGAACTTATAAACACACCCCAAAACGGAGGGAGTACTCTTTGATATATTTCGTAGCAACGCCCATAGGCAACTTAAAGGATATAACTTTCCGTGCCATAGAAACACTTAAAAATGCAGACGTAATTTTCTGCGAGGACACCCGTCATACGCTTAAACTTTTAAACGCCTACGACATTAAAAAAC
Source organism: Candidatus Coproplasma sp. (assembly GCA_051884115.1). Taxonomy (GTDB): domain Bacteria; phylum Bacillota; class Clostridia; order Christensenellales; family Borkfalkiaceae; genus Coproplasma. Next base: position 5,876 of record JBJEVA010000025.1, read on the forward strand.
CCCTCGTCGCCTGTCATAAGTTCAATGAAAAGGAGTCGGCGGAGCGCATACTTTCAGCCTCGCGAGAGGGCAAGGAAGTTGCGATTGTCTCCGATGCAGGTATGCCCGTAATATCCGACCCCGGCAATATCGTCTGTGTAACGCTTAAGGAGGCAGGCGAACCCTACACCGTAATTCCCGGCGCCAACGCGTTTTTATCCGCGCTGATATTATCGGCTCTGCCTGCGGACAGATTTGCCTTTATCGGCTTTCTTCCCGACAAAGAGGGAGAAAGAAAAAAGGTGTTGGAAAAGTATAAGGACGTCGATTTAACCCTCTGCTTTCACGTGGCTCCGCAGGACGTTGACCGCCATATATCCTCTATCTATTCGGTTTTCGGCGACAGGCGCGCGTGTGCCGTAAGGGAGATTACAAAGCTCCACGAAGAGGCGCAAGCCTTTACTTTAAAGGATGGCTTGCCCGGTGAAAAACGGGGAGAGTACGTACTAATCGTAGAGGGCGCAGGCGAAAAGCAAAACCCCTTAAACTCCCTCTCGGAAGTTGAACATATCCGCTACTATATGAACCAAGGTATGGACAAAAAGGAAGCCTTAAAGGCTGTGGCAAAGGATAGGGGGGTGTCCAAGTCTGAGTTATATCCTTATTCTATATCTCTGTAAATATGCGTCGTATTTCTGCGTTGCAGTCCGTGCCACCTTGGTCATTTACGTTTTGGTAAACTCCCTGCGGTGGTACTCCTGCGCCTTGAACTACTCGCATCTTTCCAGAGGGACTTGCTTGGGTGGGGATAATAAGGTAAATATTATTAGAAACTACTCGCATCTATGAAGAGGGACTTACCCGAATAAGGTAGGGAGTATTTAGAAGTTTGGTTTCCCCGTCATTGCGAACGAGCCTTATTTTTAGCCGTCATTGCGAGTGGGCGTTTACGCCCCGTGGCAATCCCAAAGTCTTAAGTAACCAACCCTCTCGGCTTCCCCCCTTGGGGGTGAAGCTGTCACATTTATGTGACTG